>CAYYPJ010000181.1:0-5292 GCA_964473495.1 uncultured Spirochaetales bacterium | reverse complement strand
ATGGTATCAGTACACAATCTTCATAAATCATTCAAGACAAAGAAACAGACAAAGCAGGTCCTGAAGGGCATCTCATTCGAGGCACACTCAGGTATGATAGGGTATGATAGAGTTCTCAATTTGACAGTATATTGAAATAGGTCATAAGAAGTTCCTTACTAGTGGGTAGCTAACCCCGAACAAGGAGGAACAGACTCATGACCAAGAATGATGCTAACAGATTTTTCGAAGAAAAGCTACTGTCATTCATTACAGATGAAGATCCAATGCTATCGATGTTACAGTGGGTAACAGAGGAATTGATTGAGATAGAGGTCGCTCATAAAGTGGGAGCAAAAAAAGGGAAACATAGCAAAGAGGGAACTACCCATCTCAGTGGAACGCGAGTCAGACGCTTTGATACCCGTATGGGAACGATGTATCTGACGATCCCTAAACTCAGAAAAGGCGGCTATGTGCCATTCTTTGTCACTGCCAAGAAACGCAGTGAACAAGCTCTCATCCAGATCGTCCAGGGAGCCTGGATATCTGGGATCTCAACGAGAAAGATAGAACGGCTTGCCAAAAGTATGGGGATTGAACAGATCTCAGCTTCACAAGTTTCTGAGATGAACAAAGAACTTGATCAAATGGTCTATGCCTTCCGCCATCGAAAGCTGGAATCCGAATACCCAATACTTTGGATTGATGCATTGTATGAAAAGATCAGAAACAACGGACATGTGGAGAACATGGCTGTTCTCGTAGTAAAAGGAGTCAACATGGAGGGAACAGCACAGATTCTTGCGGTAGAACCGATGAAGCATGAATCAGAGGAGACCTATTGCATTCTGTTCAGGAATCTCAAGGACAGAGGAGCCAGAACAGTTTGGCTTTGTGTCTCTGATCCACATGAAGGGCTACACGCTGCCATCAAGAAAGAATTCATCGGTTCCTCTTGGCAACGCTGCAAAGTCCATTTTATGAGAAACATCCTTGCATATGTTGGCCATCGCTATAAGGATAGCTTTGCAAAACGGCTGAAGCAGATCTGGCTGCAGCCTGATGCAAAACAAGCGAGAGCCTATGCAATTGCTATCATTGATGAGTATGAAGATCAATTCCCTCAAGCAATATTCTGCTTAGAGGACGGTCTTGAAGATTCTCTGCAGTTCTACCGATTCGAGAAAATCGATATTTTCCCCGAAGAGTGCACAGGGTGCAAAAACCTTGAGTTCTGCAGGAAAAATGGAAGAGTGTGCGATAAGCGCTACACCAAAGATATTCAGTTCAAAGTGGAGCAGACTGAATACAGGAATTGGGAGTTCCAATACCCGAACAAATCAAACCAGATAGTGCAGGGTACTTTTCCCAATGATGTCACAGGTACCAAGCAGTATGGGGAGAACATTAGAGTTTTGTGATCCTGCAGAGAACCATTGGCTTCGTCTCCTTCAATAGGATAGCCAAGCTCTGTTCTTCACTGGGGTTCGACTTCAGCACAGGCACCCTGCACTCCATCTACAAGAGTTATGCAGGGAAGTGCAAGAATGTGAAATCCCTGATAACCCTTCTGCTGCAATCCTCCCCTGTACTGGGAATGGATGAAACCGGGGGAAACGTAAACGGCAAGAAGGTATGGCACCATACCACCGTCTCCGATGATGCTACGCTGATAGTTGCCCATAAGAATCGCGGTGGGGAGGCCCCCCCCCCTCTGCCGGGGTGATGCAGGATTTCACCGGAGTTGTGGGGCATGACTTCTGGAAGCCCTATTTTCTGCTGGAGCATGTAACGCACGCAATGTGTGCCGCCCATCTAGAAAGGGAGAACAACAAAGCTCAGACTGACAACCCCAAATGCAAGTGGCCAACACTGATGAACGACCTGTTCCATGAGTTGGAAAGGCTGAGGAAGGAATTCCTGCTTCTTGGCCTTGATCAGATACCGGAGGATGTCCTTCTTCCCTATCTCGACCGTTATGATGATATCCTGAAGACTGGAGCTATCGAGGATCCCATCCCATTGGTGGGGAAAAAGCTGAAGAAGAACGGGGAGCCCAGGAAGCCGGCACTCTCAAAAGCACAGAACCTGCTAAAACGCTACCGAAAGTATAAGGAAGAGATCCTTCGCTTTACCACGGACTTTGCTGTACCGGTATCAAATAATTTCTCTGAGCGCTCATTTAGATTTCTTAAAGTTGCCTATAATGTTTTCGGGTGTTTCAGAACTTTCGAAGGAGCAGCCGAATTCTCAATGGTGAACTCTGTCCTTGACACTGGGCGTAAACAGGGACTGTCGCCAAAGGATATTGTTTCCAGGGTATTCAACGAGAACTACCTAGGCATCTTCAACGATGAGTGTCGAGAGATTTTGATGGCTAATGGGGCAACCCCTACTCTAACGTAGAAGGCGGGACTAAACAGTTAGGATTTGTTAATTAATTAATCATACATGTATAGCATATATTGACCCGTTGTGATATACTGTTTTCATGATAGATGAAGCAACAGAGAATAGGATAGCCAAGATGATGCCCATGCTTTCGGAAAATCAGAGACGCAGGTTTCTGGCCCTTGAGGCAATAGCTCTTGGTCATGGTGGAATTCAGGCTATAAGCAAGCTTACAGGAGCTTCCCGCTCGACAATTACCATTGGCATAAAGGAATTGGCCGAGGCCATATCCGATCCCAAGGCTAGGACATCTTCGGCAGGAATGGGTCGTGTAAGGTCCAAGGGTGCGGGAAGGAAGCGTGTCGAGGAAACAAACCTTGGCATCAAGGAAGCGCTTGAGGCTCTGGTTTCAGAATCCACTATCGGGAATCCTGAGAACCCCCTGTGCTGGACGACAAAGAGTCTCAGGAATCTCCAAAAAGAGCTTGAGAGCCAAGGGTACCAGATAAGCCACGTCAAGATTGGTGACCTTCTTAAGGACCTGGGCTACAGCCTGCAGCTCAACCAGAAAGCCCTCCAGGTGGGTGAGCCCCATGTGGACAGGGATGAGCAGTTTCTCTACATCAATGCCAAGGCAAAGTCCTTTATGCAAGACTTGCAACCTGTAATTTCTGTTGACACCAAGAAAAAGGAACACATTGGAAACTTCAAGAACAACGGAGTCGAGTATGCCCCGAAGGGGAATCCCACAGCTGTGCTTGACCATGACTTCCCTATCCCGGGATTAGGGAAAGCCAGTCCCTATGGCATCTATGACCTGAAGGAGAACGAGGGGTATGTAAGTGTGGGAATAAGCAGTGACACTGCAAGGTTTGCCACACAGAGCATCCGCTCCTGGTGGGATGAGATGGGTTGTCTCAAGTACCATGGGGCATCCAAGCTCTACATCACCGCTGACGGTGGTGGCAGCAATGGAAGCAGGAACAAGCTCTGGAAGAAATCATTGCAGGAACTGTCCAATGAGATAGGGCTAGAGATACATGTCTCCCACTTCCCTCCAGGGACCTCCAAGTGGAACAAGATCGAGCACCGCATGTTCAGCCACATAAGAAAGAACTGGAGGGGACGTCCATTGGAGTCCCTTGCCATCATCATCAGTCTGATAGGATCCACGACAACCAAAGGTGGTCTGAGAGTAAAATGCGGTCTTGATACCAACGAGTATGAGAAAGGTATCAAGGTCTCAGATGAGGAGCTCGATGAGCTCAACATCAGCAGGCACGAGTTCCATGGAGAGTGGAATTATTGCGTGTCTCCGTCGGAGACTTTTGCTTAGTTTATTTCTTAACAGTTCCTTACCAAAATTTAAGTCATTCTTTTAAACAACCTATTGGGACAATCTTAACACCATCTGGCCTGGTATAGGCCATTTCTCCACCTGTTATAATTATCAAGGCTTCAGGCTCCCGTAACCCAAGTCCCCTTTTGAGATTTTTCGTTTTCTTGATCAAACGTTCAACTTCTAATAGATGCGATGCTCCTTCTTCGATACCTGTACTTCCCAGTTTGAATTCAATCAAACCATATCTACCGTCATCTAAATGTAGGACTGCATCAACCTCAAGATTTGATCGGTCATGGTAATATGAGATCCTACCACCTGAGGACATAGCATATGCAGATAAATCTCTCATGCAAAGGTTTTCAAATATAAATCCGAATGTATGAAAATCCTGCAGCAAGATTTCCGGGCTTAATCCTAGTGAAGCTGTTATGATGGATGGGTCTATGAACATTTTCTTTGTTGAACTGCGAATTGCTGTTTTCGAACGAATAGAAGGATTCCAGGCAGGAATATTCTGTATTACAAAAAGTCGATTCAATGCATTCACATATTCGTAAAAAGCAGATTCGGAGAGACTGGTATTCGCATTAATATCATCAATAAGCGTCTTATTGGATGCGAGGGTCCCTACATTTCTAGCATACGCCCTTAGTACTCTTTGCACCTTGCCGGGATCTCTTTTTATGTTGTCTATTGTGGAAATATCAGTCTCAATAATTGAATCAACATATGCTTTTGCGATTAATAGTTTTGCCTTATCACTATTTTTACTAAGACTAGCTGGCCAACCCCCTCTGCATGCGGAAAAAACAAGATTCTCTATACTAAGTTCTGATATCTTTCCATCAATATCATAGTTTTTATCACTCATTAGATTATGTAATGATATAGATCCATTTGATTCATCTGACTCATAAAGGCTCATGGGCAACATCTTGAGTCGCGCAATCCTCCCTGTACCAGAATGCATAATTTTTGACTCCTCTACAGTCGTTGAACCTGTAAGAATGAATAATCCATCCTTCCCCGAATCATCAATATAGTTTCTGACCGAATCCCACAATACAGGAGCCATTTGCCATTCGTCTATGAGCCTTGGATTTTCACCTTTCAACAAGAGAGAGGGTTTAATCTCAGCTGTCTTCAGGTATCCAATTGAAGTGTCGGGATCTTGGAGTTTTAATATGCTTTTTGCTTTCTGGCTTGCCGTCGTAGTTTTACCGCACCATTTAGGTCCTGTTAGTAATACAGCTCCGAATGCTTCTAAATAGTCATCCAAGATTTTATCTATAATCCGTGTTAGATATTTCATAAGTCCACACCTCCAACCATAATCCAGTATACACTGAAAGAGTAATTTGCGAAACAATATAAGAGAGATTTGTTATATTATAAAAGAGTCTTTTGTTCGTTTACAAAAGAGATATTTGTTAAATATGGTAATACATTACGTCATCATCAAGGAATTAAACACATACCAGAATGTGAAAGTATTCCTGCATTCATTGGATTTAAGAAGATGTGAACTTCCTGAAAAATTAACTCTCGAGACCCCTTTTAGGTCTCATCTTCGC
>CAYYPJ010000180.1:0-5339 GCA_964473495.1 uncultured Spirochaetales bacterium | reverse complement strand
GGTGATGTCTGTATTCAGTAAATCCATTCTTGTTTCTGCAGCTGTGGCAGAAACATTAAAAGCGTTTTCGATGAGCGTTGCTGCATCAAATAATACCTTTAGATTTTCTATAACGGGGCTCTCTTTAGTTTTTTGCCAATCCCCCTTTTTATATGAAACTCTCGTAATTCCATGAGCGGCTAATAACTTTTCTGTATGATATGCAGGGCAAAGAAGGTTTCTCGCAAAACAACTAGCTTCATTCTCCAATCGTTTATACAGCTGCGGTCCTATCCCCTCTCTAGCAAGAATCGGTTTCCCATACTCCTGGTGATGATCAAGCATGATGTGTCCAATCTCATGGGCTATGGTAAATCTGATGCGTTTCTGCATCTGCTTTTCGTTATAATAGATGATATATTTGCTGCAACCGTCAAAGACTACAGCACCATCCTTTGAGCCAAGACAACGATAAAAAGCCTCCCGTGATATGTCACTATCCGATATGACCTCGCCATAGGACTTGATTTCGAATAAGTTCTTGTATTGGTGTTGAATGATCATGAGGTCTACTGGAAAACGGTCTATAGGGGAGTCTTCAAGTACGACAAGGGCCTCAACAATGGGTTTTCTATAATCTGCATATAATCGTATCAATGCTCATCTGGCTCCTTAGAGTCAATGATCCCATCACTATCAGCATGATCGAAAGCTGTAGCAAATTCCTTACGAAGAATATGCATCATTTTTTCTTTTTCAGGTTTTGACATCGATTTTGATGCACGAGCAATGATTCGCATATCCTTTTCATCCTCAATAGTGTTATTCAAACTAAGCAGAAAATGGTAATCAAGTTTAAGAGCCTGCGCAATAGCTTTCAAGGTGCTCGGGTCTGCTATGATATCAGGATTGTTCTCAATTCGTGAGATGGTGGCATGGTTGATATTCACTGCGCGGGCGAGCTGCCGTTGTGTCATATCAAGTTTAACACGCTGAGAAGCAATAACTTTCCCTAATGTTCGTTCCTGTTTATTCATATCCTACAACCCTTAAAATTTTTATTTGTTTCTATTCCTTTCGGTCATATAAGTATACTAGCAATATTGTTGATTCGAGTCAACATCAATGATAAAAAACACTACATTTGCGTTGACTCAGCTCATCCGTAAGTTGTACATTATCAGCCTGTTGATTCGTCTCAACACAGTTCGAAGAGAGTTTTGAACATCTTTTTTTAAGCTGTGTGTTGATTGTAATCAACACACATAATTAACGATTTCACAGCCTGACTACGTATAGGGCAAGGAATCCTGATGCTTACAACTTACCATTAGCTATGCTATGGCAAGTTCCATCGGATCCTGGTCTCATTGCGCCCTCAGGCTAACAATTTGATCACTAAACCCTCTAAGTGCGTCAGTTCCTTGTCCTCCGCGTCCAGGCGGGAGGCACACTATGGCAAAAGACGCCAAGACAGAATTTTACTATTACATTAACGGAAAATCGTACCATCTTACCCCAGAGACAGAAGGGATCACCGAGGAGATCATCACCGTTCTCCGCGACTCCTATCATGCAGAACGCTTGAATAATCGATATGAAGATGAGCTCCAAGATCCCAAATTCAAGTCAGCCAAAACACGACACAGCACCAACCTTATTCATCCCGAATCCCCTATTGATCGTCTAGAGGATCTTTCACAGTCCCCAGAAAAACTACTGTTTACTGAAACTCTTCCTCCATCGATGCGTGATCGAGTACGAGATCTTATCCCCCTCCTCATCCCAGCACAACAAGAACTCTTCTGGAAGCTCTGTGAAGGACAAAAACTTGTTGATATCGCGAGGGAAGAAGGAACAACAGACAACGCTATCAGAAGTCGTCGAAGAAAGATGCTCAATCGGATCAAGGTTCTCTATGCACAAACCTATGGCAACGAATAACAGCTGAACGTATAGGGGTACGGTTTTTCGGCATTACATAGAGGCTGAACAATTTACAAAAAGCCTCCGGGGGATATCCCCCGTATATATAGGGAGTAATGACATGAAACTTCAGCATCGGGTCCAGATCAATGTGGCCCAGGAAGGAAGCAGGAACCAGCAGGTACTGGGTAGTCGTGGCCGGATGATTTCAGCCCGGCTACTTCGATTCCTGTTTGGTGAGTACAGCGAAGTACTGGTGCTCACACCAGGGAAGACCGTGAGAAGCGTGGAGATCCACGAGAGTGAAGAAGGAGAAATAACAGATGGAAGATAAAACTCAATTATTACGTGATGGAGCAAAGGGCCTCAGGTCCTTAGCTGATGCTCTTGAGACAGCTGCAGAACTGCTACATCAGCAGGGGATTGATGTACTCATTTCTCAAAAGAATATCCAGCCAGATCTGGTTGAGCAACAATCAGAGGTAGCAAAAGAACCTCCAAAGGAAGAGATCACACTTTCGCTTACTGATGTGAGGAAGATCCTCGCTGAAAAATCAAGAGCAGGTCATACTGATCAGGTACGACTCCTTCTGGAGAAGTACGGTGCTGACAAACTCTCCTCCATTGATCCTTCTCATTATCAGAACCTTGTTGATGATGCCGAGTGTCTTGGAGCTACGCTTGATGATCTTAGGAACATCATTGAAAAGAAAACCAAAGAGGGGTTGGAAGAAAGGATTCCAGGGGTATTAAAGCATCACTTTGCCACCAGTCTTGATGATCTAAAACCGGAGAACTATGCAGGATTCTTGCGAGACATGAGGAGACTTATCCATGAGTAAGCATGCCCTGCTCTCACCGTCCTCATCTTCAAGGTGGACCAAATGTCCGCCATCAGCACGACTATGTGAGCATATCGAAGATACAACGAGTTTCTTTGCAGAAGAAGGAACCGAAGCCCATACCCTCTGCGAGTACAAGGTCAATACGGCTCTTGGTGTACATGCAGAGGATCCCCTAGGTGATCTCCAATACTACAACGAAGAGATGGATAGCTGTGCTGATGAGTATGCTTCCTATGTTCTTGAAACCTTTCAGAAGGAGAAAGAGGCAGGGAAAGATCCACAGATATTCACTGAGCAGAGGCTTGATATCAGCCGCTACGTACCTGAATGCTCAGGAACCGGGGATTGTATCATCATCGCTGATAGAAGCCTTCACATTATCGATTTCAAGTATGGTCAGGGAGTCCCCGTATCTGCAGAAAAGAATACTCAGATGATGCTCTATGCCCTGGGAGCTCTCCAGATGTTTGGCAGCCTTTATGAGGTAGACGAGGTCTTAATGACCGTATTCCAACCTCGATTGGCTAATATCAGCACCTGCACGATCACTGCAGAAGAACTCGTTACTTGGGCCGAATCTTATCTCAAACCACGAGCGATCCTTGCCTTCAAAGGGGAAGGGGATTTCCATTCAGGTTCTCACTGCAGGTTCTGCAAAGTGAAAGCCACCTGCCGGAAACGAGCTGAGACGAACCTCGAACTCGCCCGATACGAGTTTATCGAACCTGCCCTTCTCGCTGATGATGAAATTGCTCAGATCTTAACCCAAGCAGATGATCTTGCATCTTGGGTCAAGGACATCAAGGGGTACGGTTTATCGGTACTACGTAGAGGGGGATCTCTTCCTGGATTCAAATTAGTGGCAGGACGTTCAGTCCGCAAGTACACCGATGAGAAGTCTGTAGCCCATGCAGTCAAGGACGCAGGCTATGACCCCTATGATCACAAGATCTTGGGGATCACTGCTATGACCAAACTGTTGGGGAGATCACGTTTCCAAGAACTACTAGGCTCATGTATCTATAAGCCCAAGGGCAAACCAACGCTCGCACCGGAGAGCGATAAACGACCGGCTATCACGATCAACAACTTTAACGACATGGAGGTATAAACAATGTCAACAAGCACCAATCCAACCAAGGTAATCACCGGAAAAGAGACCAGATGGTCCTACGCATCAGTCTGGGAGCCAAAATCTATCAATGGGGGAACTCCAAAGTTCTCTGTCTCCCTCATCATCCCTAAAAGTGACACGATCACGGTCGGGAAGATTAAGTCTGCTATCAAAGCAGCATACAAGGAGGGAGAAGCAAGACTGAGAGGGAATGGTAAATCGCTTCCCACTCTTACCTCTCTCAAGGTTCCACTGAGAGATGGAGATATTGAACGACCAGATGACGATGCATATGCAAATGCCTTTTTCCTCAATGCGAACAGCACTACAGCTCCGGGTATCGTCGATGCAGACTGCAATCCAGTACTAAACCAAGGGGAAGTCTACTCTGGTGTCTACGGACGAGCTTCTATCTCCTTCTATGCATTCAACTCGAATGGTAACCGTGGAATCGCCTGTGGGCTTCAGAATCTGCAGCTCATTCGCGATGGTGAGCCGCTCGGTGGGAAAGCAAGCGCTGAGAGCGACTTCGCAACTGACGATGATGAGGATTTCTTAGCATAATCGCCTTTGGGAGGGTGGCGGTTTGGTGCTGCTGCTCTCCCCTTATTCGCATAATCACCAATACAAGGAACTATCATGAAATCTATCAGCGCGGATTTAGAAACCTACTCATCAGTTAATCTCGGAAAGAGCGGCGTATATCGCTACTGTGAGGCAGAGGATTTTGAGATCCTGTTATTTGGATACTCGATTGATGGAGGAGAGGCACACGTCATTGATCTCTCTCAGGGAGAGAGTATCCCCGATGAGATCATCCAGGCTCTTACTGATAATCGTATTATCAAGTGGGCCTTTAATGCTGCATTCGAGCGGATCTGCTTATCTCGTTATTTAGGATTACCTACGGGAACCTATCTCTCACCAGACTCGTGGCGTTGTACCATGATCTGGTCAGCTTATCTGGGACTCCCCCTCTCGCTCATGGGAACTGGAGTAGTACTGGGATTAGAAAAACAGAAAATGTCTGAAGGGAAGAACCTCATCAAATACTTCTGTACTCCTTGCGCTCCTACCAAAGTAAATGGGGGGAGAATTCGTAATCTTCCGGAGGATGCATCTGAGAAATGGGATCTCTTTGTTGACTATAACAAGCGCGATGTTGAAGTCGAACTGGCAATCCAGAAACGTCTAGCGAAATTTCCTGTTCCTGATTTCATGTGGGATGAATACCACCAGGACCAACGGATCAATGATCGAGGGGTGCTGATTGATAAGGACTTCGTCCAAAGTGCCATCACTATGGACAGAGCTGCTCGAGAAGAGCTGATGACACGTATGAAAGCAATCACTGAACTCGATAACCCCAACTCGGTCCAGCAGCTTAAAGGCTGGCTTACAGGGCATGGGCTAGAGGTCGCATCCCTAGGAAAGAAAAACGTGAAGGCTCTCTTAGCTGATGCACCTCGACCTTT
>CAYYPJ010000179.1:0-5352 GCA_964473495.1 uncultured Spirochaetales bacterium | reverse complement strand
AGTATATGTACCGCTTAAGACACCAGTATGTGATACTTTGCCGACAAATCTTCCGCCGCCGGGGAGTTTCGTATCAATATTCCCCTCTTCATCGGGAATAAGCTCATAGAGTACGCCGTTGATCATTGTGCGGTACTCGAGGAAATCACCGACAAGCTGTACCTTGAAAGTGATATCTTTGTGTTCTGTAACTTCAGAGTTATATTTTACCAGTCCTCCCCACCTGCCGTGACGAAGGCTGATATCCATAAGTATCCGTTTATCGAAGTTGTTCATCCCGGCAGCTCTAAGGGGAAGAATATCTCCCTGTCTATAGTAGTAGTAATCATTATGATACGTGAGGGTCTTTCCCTTATAATAGAGTTCTTTATGATGATAGAGGTATTTGTAGTCAGCTTCGGCAGCATGTTCGAATGATTTCACATCTTTCATAAGAAACATACCTGAGCGGTCACGATAGACACAGCCTGCATTGACGATCTCTAACTTGTCGTCTTCCTCAGTCTCTGTTGTGCCTGGTCCATGATCATCCCTGATTGGACTTATATAGTAATTGATTGAAGCCTGTACACGACCTGCGGTACTATCTGCTATATGCAGAATATCAGGATAAGATTTCACATCAACTTCTGTATAGTAGTTGTTCTGTTCAGAGATTGCTTCCTTAGCATACTCCCCATAATCGTCATCCTCATCAAAACCTCCGGCAGTATCTCCGTCGAATACCAGTGTTCGTGAGAATGCTGAATAATCCCCTTCCCTGCCGGGAGGAACTGTGTCCCAGAACTTCTGAAAATACTCGTCGAGAGTATGATTAGTACCAGTCCCATAGAGGCGATCTACATCGATAGTGAACATAGCAGCACCGGTCAGTGGAAGAGGATCATCAAACGGGGTATGATCCGGAGAGATGAATACAGCGCCTTTTGCAGAGGTGCCGCTGCCGCTCCAGATCATCTTCTTGTCTCCGATCTCTCCGTTTTCATAGGTGACTCGTTCACTTTCCCAGTAGGGCTCAGTGCATTCTGTATCGGCATACTGATGCCAGGAGTCTTTTTTGACATAATAGACAGTAACTACTTTCTCCAGCGAGCTTAATTCAGGCAGCTCTTTAGTAAAGGTGATCTTGTAATTATCACCTTCTTTTTCCATAGTGAAGTAACGGCTTTTATATAACGGATCATCATTGAGAGATCCTGTCTCAGGAACACGGTGAGTGCCACTGCTGCTTTCGTAAGTCTCGTCCGGAGTCTTACTCCATTCAAATGTATCAGGGTTGAAGTAGTTTCTTGAACCGGAGTTTTTTGAAGCAGTGTCTTCCTGACTTTCCAGGGAGGAGGCAATTCCTTCAGGATAGACAGCCCCCAGGATAAACAGGTCAAGATCCTTACCGTTTACCGAATCACTGATACTGTTGTTTGGTAACAGTACCATATTGAAAGCATCTGATAATAAATCACAGCCGGTAAATAGAATAGTGACCATGCTTGCTAATACGATAAAATAAAATACTTTTTTAAATAATGACATATTGTCTCCCCACGATATAAAACATTTTTGTATGCAATACATTGTAAGTGATAACTGCAATTCATTATATATTTACTAATTCTTACAAAGCAAGAGATTCCCCGTCAGTTTCTTATGAATGTTGATACACACTCATTGAATGCTGTCGTGTTTGAATGCTTCTATGTACTATATAAGAGACGGAGTATTCATCGATGACATAATACTGCAGTCATGCTGAAATATCTGTATGAGAACAAAATTCCCTCGATCGACCTGAAAATCCCAGTGATGTTCAGGTCCAAGATGCAGCAATTCACAGATCATAGCTCTGATAGATCCGCCATGCGCACAGATAAGGATATTCTCTGCCAAGACTTCTTCAATAGAGGATCTGATGAAATCATGTATACGAATATGCAGAGCCGCTAATGATTCACCTTCCGGAGGACCGATATGGATGGGATCGTTCTGCCAAACTGTCTGTTCTTTGGGGTAGCGCTGCTGTATGCCAGTATAGGTCATCCCCTCAAAGAGACCGAAATCAAGTTCCTGAAGCGCCTTGTCGAAGATGACTTTACTCTTTGGGTTCTGTGCAAGATAGGGGAAAAGAGTCTCTCTGCAGCGAAGCAGCGGGCTTGCATAGATCAGATCGAAAGAAAGGGAAGAGAGCTGCATACCAAGCTGTCGGGCACGGGTGTGCCCGGCCGGTGTAAGATGCACATCAGAACGTGATCCTATATAACCGCTGCCTTCACTTGACGCATGGCGGAGCAGATAGATCTTTTTCATAAAGATCCTCCCGTGAGCGTATAGATTACTGCGATAGAAAGAAGCATCAGCACTTCAGAGATCTCAATCACAGAACCATAACAGTCTCCGGTAAGACCTCCCAGCCTTTTGTTGAGAAATATACTATAGAGAAGTATGATGATACTCGTGATAGCTGATGCGATAAGTCCCGTGAGACCAAACAGAAACCATAGGACAGCGAGCATATATACAGACCCGACGATGGGTTCTGCCCATGTCCCGTTCTTTTGGAAGAAACATCCCATGCCATCCGGGCGTGCCGAAGGAAAGATTCGAAAGAGGAACAAGAGCAGTGTTCTTCCGATCATCGGGGTGACTGCTAATGCCGGTATGATCAATTCTGCAGGCAAGTCATAGACCAGTGCGGTCTTCAACCCCAGCTGTGCAATAATGGCAAGAGCTCCAAAAGTACCTATTCTGCTGTCCTTCATGATCTCAAGACGTCTTTCTCTTGTCCTTCCGCCCCCGAGTCCGTCAAAGGTATCTGCAAGTCCGTCAAGATGCAGGCCTCCTGTCAGCAGAATCCACAGAACGATGACAAGTACTGCAGATACCGCAGTGAAACCTGCAAGATTCACAAGATAATAAGCGGCGGCAAGCAGTCCCCCGATGATCAGGCCGACGAACGGGAACCATACAGAGGATCGTGCTGTCTGCTGTAAATCCTCATTCTGCTTATAGGGAATAGGGAGCATAGTAAGGAAACGGAAAGCATAGAGTATTTTGATCATATTACCTAAGGCCTCCTGATTCTGACAGCGATTGAAGCGTTGCCATATCGTTTGCGATATGTACTGCTGCCTCACACAAGTTGATCGCAAGAGCCGCACCTGATCCTTCACCGAGACGCAGACCCAGATCGAGCAGCGGGTCTAGTCCCATCAGAGAGGAGATCAGGTCATGCCCTTTCTCGGCAGAGCGGTGTGAGAGGATAAGGTACTCTTTTAGCTGCGGACAAAGTCCTAAAGCTATCTCTGCCGCTGCACTGGAGATGAATCCATCAACGATGACAGGGACCGATCTTGCCGCTGCGGCAAGCATAGCTCCTGCCATACCTCCTATCTCGAAACCTCCGACCTTGGCCAGGACATCGATAGGATCCTCTTTATCAGGTTTGTTTTCCGCTATTCCCTGCTGGATCAGAACGGCTTTCCTCTTCTGCAGCTCGCTGCTGATCCCTGATCCCATACCGGTTATATCAGGTACAGGAAGACCCAGCATCACCGAGAAGATCGCTGTTGATGCGCTGGTATTGCCGAGCCCCATCTCTCCGGTTCCCAGGATATCAAGGTCTGTGATCTCATTGACACGTTCAATGCCGATCTCTAGGGAATGAACGGCCTGTTCCCGCGTCATGGCAGGTCCTTTCACGAAATTATCTGTTCCTTTTCCCAGAGAGCACTGTCTCACTCCTGTATGATCATATTCACAAGCGACTCCAATATCGGTTACGATAAGAGATATCCCTTCCACTCGGGAGATCGCATTTATACCGGCACCCCCGGTGATGAAGTTCTGCGTCTGAAGGGCTGTTATTTCCTGTGGAGCACTGGTAACACCTTCTAAGGCAATTCCATGATCAGCGGCAAAGATCGTGATCCATTTCTGTACTATCTTCGGCCTTGTCGTCCTCTGTACGCCGGCGATCTGGATTGAGAGTTCTTCAAGCCTCCCAAGAGAGTGTTTGGGTTTTGCAAGCGTATCCTGTTTCCCCTCCATAGCTTTTATGATTCCGGTATCCACCGGTTTGACGGTAGTCAGTGTCTGTGTGATCAGGTCCATATAGACTCCTTGTACTATTTCAATTGCTGCGGTATGCCGGCTGTCATAAGAACGACATGATCGGCCTGTGCCGCTATTCTCTGGTGACAGATACCGCTGATATCCTGAAACAGTCTTCCCAGCTTGTTGGGACTGACAAGACCAGGCTCAACAAGGTTTGAGATGATGAATATCTCAGCACCTATATTCTTACTGATGTGCAGAATCTGTTCGACTTCGTCGAGTACTGCCTGCTGGACAGCATCTCTCGATATCCCTTCATCCTGATCAAGAATAATATTCGTTGCAAGCATGGTCAGGCAGTCAAGAATGACAACACAGCACCCTTCGGCCTCCTGTACTATCCCGTCAGAAAGATCGCTGCTCTTCTCCCATGTCTTCCAATGCTTCGGTCTGTCTGCGATATGCTTTTGTACTCTGTCGGCCATCTCATCATCCAGGATTCGTGCTGTAGCGATATAGAGAACCTGTGAAGCTCCTTGTTTCGTTTCCAGTGTCTTCTGCTGAACAGACTCGGCACGGGCTTGAGCGTATGATGATTTCCCGCTCTTTGTGCCTCCCAGCACTAATGTCATAGCTGCCATAACTCCTCCTTCTGCAGGATAGAGAGTAGTCTCTCATTCTCTGCCGGTGTCCTTGTTCCTATACGCATATAATCCGAAAGCCCGAAAGAGGTACAGTCGCGCACTGCGATGTCATATGCCAGTAGACGCTGATGAATGATCTTATGATCTATGATGTTCCCCTCTGATGATGTCCGATATCCGGACAGGATAAAGTTTGCCATGGGGGTAAAACACCTATGGCCAAGATGCCGCAGTCTCTGTTCCATGTATAACGTATCTTTTCGTATTCTCTTCCATTGATCGGTAAAGATATCCATATGTTCTAATGCTGCTGAAGCTGCGGCAAGTGCCGGTGCATTCATACTCCATTCAGGCTGGATCTTCCTTATCTGGTCAATGAGACTCTTCTCTGCCTGGAGATATGCGATACGAAGACCTGCAAGGGAGAAGTCCTTGGTCATCGATCGCATGATGATCGTCTGAGGATGATGAAACTCATAGTCCTCAGGAGTCTGCAGAAAATGAATATATGCCTCATCCACGATAAGGAGTGTCCGGTATTCTGCACAACGATCAGCGATTTCGGTCAACTGATCGACTGCGACAGCACCTCCTGTAGGATTGTTCGGATTACATATCCAGACAAGTTTCGGGTGTATCCGACTGATCATAGTAAGCATAC
>CAYYPJ010000178.1:0-5384 GCA_964473495.1 uncultured Spirochaetales bacterium | reverse complement strand
GTTTCTTTGTTTCATCATTCACCAGTTCCGGGTGGTTGATGACACGTGAGATAGTGCTTGCACTGACCCCCGTCATCTTTGAGAGTTCTTTTACTGTCAGGTTTTGGCCATTGCTCATAGGTAAACCTTAGCACCGTTATGGTGACAAGTCAATGAAAAGTATGAAAGAATCATAAAAAAAATGAGCCAAATAATATAGATGTTTCTCAATAAATTATGAAACGTTTCAGTATGGAACTATGGACCCACCCATGAAAGAGCAAACTCTCCGGCGTGGATCATTGCCATCATCCATCCGATGAAGTAGTGATTTCCATCGGTTGAGGCATGGCCCATTGATCTCATTACTGAGCAGCACGAAATATCCATGTTATGGATTTGCTTTAGCAATAGCAATATATCAAATACTCCTGATGCCAGTGTGATACGTGAAATACATACTCATTCACATATAGATATTAATACTATTGTTATGGATTTCATAGGGGGAATATGGTATGCTTCTTAAAAGAGGGGATGCTTATACACAATTTACCTATGGTTGAATATCAAAGAATTTCCCTATTAAAGCAGGGGCCCTAACTATGGAATGTTCACTGCCGAGTAGGCAGCTTAGAAATGCTGTTCCATTGACTGAATAGAGAACCTTGCTGTTCACTGCCGAGTAGGCAGCTTAGAAATCCAAATAATAACAATATCTTCGAAGGAAGATGTTTATTGCCTATGTCAGTACGCTTGCCTATGGTAGTGATGAAATAAGAGTCTTTTCTGAATCATTGTCATCTTAAAAAACAGGAAACCGCAAGAGCAAATAAGAAATCTATGTTATAATGCTCTAGTATAGTGTAATGGACGGATAGTGTGAAATATTTTATAAGAATTATGACCATACTCTTTGGTGTGCTCTTTGTTGCCTCTTTGGGCATGTCTATCTATACCCTACTTTCTCTATCACAGGTAAATATTGAAAGATCAGCGGGAAAGGAAGATGCGGTGAGCCATTACGGGGTATTCCTGCCGGAAAACTCCTACACATTCTTCCATGATGTGGTAAAAGGTGCGAAGCGTGCAGGTACAGAGTTATCCTGCGGTCTCTCTTTTCATCCTATCGGGAACGGGACTGTGGATATTGATATGGCAAAGTATTCCGGTATAGATGGTGCGATTGTCTTTCCGAGTATCCCCGATGATAAGGCACGCCAGGTACTCTCGGGATTGAGTCAGGTTGGTATCCCGGTTGTGTTAATAGAGCATACGATAGCTGATGATTCCCCATGGCCCCTTGTTGGGACGAATAACTTCGATCTGGGAAAGAAGATTGGTGATCTGATTGCGAAGACCGGTATCGATCCCCTTCATGTAGCTATTGTCTACAGTGAGAAATCTCCCGGGATATATGCTGAGCGGGAGCTTGTTGAGATGGGGATACTCTCATCAGTGGGGAACAGATTGGATCGTCCGCTGAAAGTACTGAAGTCAGATCTGAACCCCCTGGCTGCAGAGGACCTTACCTATCATATACTGCGAGATGAACCGTCGATCAATTTGATCGTTTATACCGATACCAATGATACCCTGTCCGCGACCCAAGTCCTCATTGATATGAACTTGGTTGGGAAGGTTCAGATCATCGGGTTCGGATCTGATGATTTGGTCCTCGACTATATCGACAAAGGGATCATCTCAGGGAGTATTGCTGTCCATCCTGTCGAGATAGGGTACGAGGCAGTGAAACTTCTCTATGAACTCAAGAGCGAGGGATTTTCTAAATCCTATGTGGATACCGGCGTGCAAGTGATCACTCGTGCAAACAGTAAAGAGATTAGAGCAGCCGCGGCAGAATCTGCAGGAGGTACTCAATGAGATTCAAGGGAACGCTGCGAGCCATTAAAGATCACCTATGTCATTTTGACATCTTTATCAGCTCAAAGCATGAGCAATCGCTGCAGAGTCAGCTACTCCTCTATGTCGTTGTCAGTCTCGTCGTTATCGTGATCTCTATGTCCTACATCCTCTATACATCTATGAGACTGCAGCGTATTGTTGATGAGCAATTTCAGACTGAACGATACTTTCATGGGTTACAGCAGGATATCATAAATCTGCAGGATCCTTTTCGTACCTATCTTTCAACTCGTTCTTCAACCGCTCTTGCTGCTCTTTTGATCAAGGAACAGAACTTACGGGGCATCATACCGGAATCTTTCACGACCTCACAGGATCCGGTAGAGTTGAAGAAACGAGAAGTCTTCTATCTGCTGAATTCATATCTGGATTTAATTGAAAAAGCGATTGAACAAAAAAGGGGAAGGGCCATAAGTGAATATACCCAACTATATGAGACAACCGAGAGCTTGAATACCTATATTGTCAAACAGATAGATGAGATCAGCCTCTATGGGCTCAGGGTGCAGCTGTCCGGGTATGACAGGATCATTACCATTTCCCGGCAGCTGCAGTTCTGGAATCTTCTTGTGATCTTATTCGCATTCGTCTGGGATATCTTCTGGATGATGTCTTCTCTGAAGAAAGTGACCTACCCGATGCATCGACTTTCACTCATGGCCGGAGAACTTGCCGTCGGGAATTTTGATGTAGAAGATATTCATGCGAAATCTGTAAGTGAGGTCAGTCGAGTTATTGAAGCTTTTAACCATATGAAACATGACATCAGACAGTATATTGCTGAATTACAGAATCAGAAAAAGATAGAACAGGACTATTTACATGAGAAACTACAAAATCTGAAGATGGAACAGCTCTTAAAGCGTATGGAACTCTATACGATGCAGGCACAGATGAATCCTCATTTTCTCTTCAATACATTAAATACCGGGGTGCAGCTGGCTATTGTGGAGGATGCTGACAAAACAGCAGAGTATATGGAAAAGCTAGCACTCTTTTTTCGTTACAATATGCGGGAACGAAAGCTCTTTGTTCCGTTGATGCATGAGATCGAGGGGTTGAAATTGTACTTTTATCTCCTCAACATACGTTTTCCCAAGTCACTGATCATCACTCTCGATTTGCAGGAAGGGCTTGAGAACTGTAAGGGCATCTCGGGTGATCAGTCCTGTACCATACCTGCAATGATCCTTCAACCGCTGGTTGAGAATTCAGTAGTACATGCATTCAAGGGAATAGACCATACGGGTGAGATTATTGTGAAGATATGGGAAGAGGATTCGTCTATCTGTTTATCGGTTAAGGATAATGGAATAGGAATGCCCACTGAGGTCATAGAAACTTTACTGAAACATGCGGAAAGAACCTCGGAGTTCAGATCAAAGGTCATGGGACTTGAGAATATTATACAACGACTCTACTTTTTTTACCCGGGTAATGATCGGGTGATTAGAATATTCACTGATCCTGGAGAGGGAACTGAGATACGTATCACCATCGATAAGAGGGATGAACCATGTATAACGTTATGATTGTAGATGATGAGGAACCTGTATTGGATAGCTATACCCACATACTGGCCAAAGGAGATCCTTCCTTCACTCTCATAGGCAAGGCTAGATCCGGGCATGAAACGATTGCCCTCGTACATCAGGTGCATCCTGATGTCATCTTCATGGATATTGGGATGCCTGGTATTGATGGTCTTGAGACAATAGAAGAATTACAAAAAGAATTTCCTGAGATACTCTTTGTTATCTCAACGGCATATGAACGATTCGATTTAGCCAAGCGTGCTATACCCCTCGGAGTCGTTAGTTATCTAGTGAAACCTATCTCAAAAAGGCTCTTCATCGAGACGCTGCAGAAGGTGAAAAAGCTGCTTGAAGAGAAACAGAATAAGATTTGCGCACATGTAGAGGATCTTAAGCAAGTCGCTGATCTTCAGGCCTGGGAAGAGAAGAACTTTCTCTCTCTGATCACATGGAAACAGTTGAGTGAAGCAGAATGGCTGCGGTATAAAGAGTTGTTGTCACTCCCGTCTAACTCGGGAATGATCTGTATGGTAAAGATAACCCCACGAGGAGGTTCGCAGAGTTCTATATCCATCGAAGAGCTTTTTAACGAATGTGTGAAACAGCTTTCCCATAAGTATTATGTACTCTCTACGGAGTATCTTGGACGATTGATGATATTAGTCTCTGGAGCCGAGAGCATGAGTCGGGTCGAGCACCTTCTTTCCTATATTCTAGAACACCATCTGCCGCAGGAGTTTTCATATCGCATCGGTGTCGGAACGATAGAACCCTATGATCAGCTTTTTCACTCATGTGATGAAGCATTCAGAATGATTGCTGATGAGTTGGTGAATTTGCAGAAAGAGCAGCAGCTTGTTGAAGGGCTTCGTAAGTCTATCATGCGCTCAGAAGATTTGAGCGAAGTACAGAAATATGCACAGAACATCTCTGAACTGATGCTGTTTGCCAATTCTTTCTCGGTGGCAAAGGGGAAGTTGATAGCGGTGATCACTCTGCTGCTTGATGATCTTTATAGGGCTCTGGGAGACAAGAGCTTGATTGCAATTCCTTTCGATCATGTGAAAGAGATCGATGACCTGCAGAATAAGAAGGCATGGTCCGTCTGGTTAGCTCATACCTTGCGATTCATAGTCGATCGGAGCAGACAGTATCACATGGAGAAACGACCGATACCGCTGCGTAAAGCGATCGTCTATATTGACAATGAATATGAGAAACCTTTACAGCTGGCAGATGTCGCAGCTGCATGTACCGTCTCACCTGCCTATTTGAGTAGGCTTTTTACCGAACATATGCAGAGCAGTTTTGTGAACTACCTGACCTCTGTACGTATACAGCATGCGCAATATCTCTTACGTGAGGGGAATGTGTCGGTCAAAGAGATTTCCTATCAAGTGGGATATCAGGATCCAAACTATTTCAGTAAGATTTTCAAAAAGATCATAGGAGTTTCTCCCACTGCATATCAACGAGAGGAGGGTGATGGCCATGGTTGAAAGTAAACGAAAGAAGCATACTGCCGGTATTGTTATCTTTGCAGGTATATGCATACTTCTGTTTTCTCTATCGGGATGCACAAAAGAGCATTCTCTCAAGAATGATCATGTGAATACTTTAGTTCCTAGTACTGCAGATGATGATAAGAAGATTGTAATTGGTTTCTCTATCGCAACTGATACCTTTATCATTGAGCGATGGAACAAAGATATCAAGATCTTCACTGAAGCAGCTCGGAATCTTGGTGCAGAGGTGATCATGCAGTTTTCAGCCGGAGGAGCCAAGGCACAGATAGATCAGATTGAGTATATGATGAAAAAGGATATAGACGTCCTTGTGGTTCTTGCACATGATACCGATATGCTTGCAGGAGTGATCAAGGCTGTCAATGATAGGGTGTACCGGTCATTGCATACGACCGTCTTATTCAGGGAGTGCCTGTAC
>CAYYPJ010000177.1:0-5418 GCA_964473495.1 uncultured Spirochaetales bacterium | reverse complement strand
AGGCAACGGCCCTTATGAGAGTCATCAACGAACTTGAGAGTATCGGAGATAGTTGTTACAATCTGGTCATTCTATCTGAACGACGCTACAACAAGGGGTATCATTTCTCTGCAAAGGCTCATGAAAGATTTTGCAGCTATGAAGAACTTGTACAACAGTTCATTGGGTTCATTTGCGCCCACATGGATCGCAAGATATCTAACCCGGACTTGAAGATGGCGAACACCTTTGAAGATCATATTGATACACAGAGGAATGAGATGCGTAAACTGGTGCAGTATGAATTGAAGCAAGGGGCTCATGTCAAAACAGAGATTCTCTTACTTGATAAGATCCGCCACCTTGAACATATTGGGGATTATTGTATTAACATCGCTGAGGCTCTCTATTTAATCGAACCAACCTGACACATCGTATGACATATACCGACAATAAGCCACAGCCTAGCGATCGGCAACAAAGAATTGGAGAGGTTCTGGAAGATCAAAGAGATTTGAGACAGCCTTTTGAAGGGTCTCCATCTTCAGGTTCATCTTATGCTCCATCAGATCACTATCATGAGAGAGTCTGTCCAGCCGCAGATTCCCGGCAGTCCCTGTAGAAGTTCTGTTTCGCAGGGTCTCCTCAGGATCCAATGCTTCTATATCATCAAGATGCAAACCCACCTGTTTATAGGCATCTCTAAAACTCATACCTGAAGCTACAAGATCCAGCGCTTTATCAGTTGCATATATCTCCGAAGTAAACGAGCGTTTCAGTCGTTCTTCATGTACCTCCAATTTACGAAAGGTCAGTTCCATGACTTGCACACACTGATAGGCAATATGAGCAGCTTTGATCAAAGGCTCTTTGGTATCCTGAAAATCTCTATTATATCCAGAAGGGAGAGATCGTATACAATTCTTTATCTG
The DNA here is from genome assembly GCA_964473495.1 of uncultured Spirochaetales bacterium. Classification (GTDB taxonomy): domain Bacteria; phylum Spirochaetota; class Spirochaetia; order CAKZLE01; family CAKZLE01; genus JAIPFY01. Next base: position 4,507 of record CAYYPJ010000177.1, on the reverse strand, counting down.
CGTGGCGCAGGAAGATACCACAGAGGATCGGGAACGAGTAAGTTCTAACCCATCGGGGTTCTTCTTTTGCGGCATAATACTCGATCCTGAGCACAACTGCGGAGGCAGGCTGAAGTATCCGAACTCAGGCAATGAAAAGAGAATCATATCCTGGGCCGTCTTACTTAACGTCAAACAGATATAATCCAGTGCATCAACAACGATTGCTTCAAATTTCCCACGTGAGTTATTTGCATAGAGTACGTTATTCTGAACTTTGCTGAACCCCATAAGATTGGCACTCATCTCTCTATCAATGGGAATTGGTACACCATAACTCGCAGCAGAACCAAGAGGAGATTGATCGATAAGATCCAGGACTCCTGCCATATGCTTGATCTCATCTGAAAGCTCTTCCGCATATGCAGCAGCCCACAGACCTATCGAAGACGGCATAGCGACTTGCAGATGCGTTCGTCCCGGCATGGGAACACGGGCATTTGCCTCTGCAAACTGTGTCATCACACGAACAAGATCAGTACTCTTAGAACACATCTTAATCAAAAGATCTTTCATCCAGAGACGCAATGCAGTCTGCACCTGATCATTCCTACTTCTTCCTGTATGAATCTTCTTTCCGGCATCCCCGCAGAAAGCAGTCAAAGATTGTTCTATAGCTGTATGACAATCCTCATCCTCACGTCTTATCGTGAATGTCCGTTTAGTATCTGAATCAATGATCGCGTGAAGTCCATTCAGTAGATCATTCAATTCATTTGTATCCAATATCTTAATAGAGTGCAGCATAGTCGCATGTGCAGCACTTGCAAAGCAGTCAGCAGTAACTAACTCGGTATCGAGTATATAATCATTCCCTACGGTGAAAGATTCGATCAACGAATCCAAGGTATAATCTTTTTGCCATAATTTTGCCATATGTTCCCCTATTCTCGTAAAGTACCTTCAACTCAATCGATTGTACTCACTTTACCGGCACTATTCAACCGTGACACTCTTAGCAAGATTTCTAGGCTGATCCACATCTCTACCAAGTTCTATTGCACAGTGGTAGGCAAATATCTGAGTCGGGATCACCATAAGAAAGGGATACATCAACTCATTTGCCTTTGGTACAAAGAAAACATCATCGGCGATGTTTACAACCTCTGTGTCACCTTCTACGGCAAATGCGATCAACTTGCCTTTTCGTGCCTTCACCTCTTTCATATTAGAGATGACTTTCCCGCGAAGAGCATCATCAGGGACGATAAAAAGACTTGGAGTGTTCTCATTGATCAGTGCGATCGGACCATGTTTGATCTCTGCGGCACTATACCCTTCTGCATGTATATAGGAGATCTCTTTTAGTTTTAACGCTCCTTCCAATGCAACTGGATAATTAAGTCCGCGCCCAAGGAAGAGGAAGTTGGTATAGGAGGAGTACTTTCGTGCAAGAGCCTGCAGCTCATCAGTCTTCTTCAGGATCTCAGCGATATATCCGGGGACACTCTGAAGTCCTTTGACGAAGTCGAGACCATCCTCAAAAGCCATATTATGCATACGTGCGAGGATAAGCGTGAAGATATAGAAAATAGTAAGTTGAGAAGTGAATGCTTTTGTCGAAGCAACGGCGATCTCCGGACCGGAATGGAGATAGACTCCTCCATTTGATTCCCGAGCGATGGTGGAACCAACCACATTACAGATCCCTAACACTTTCGCGCCTTTTCTCTGCAGCTCTCTCATAGCATACAGGGTATCAGCTGTCTCCCCCGACTGTGATACGGCAAAGTAAAGTGAATTCCGTTCAACAATGGGGTTTTTATACCTCACCTCTGAAGAGAGTTCAGCAGCAGCAGGGATACGAGCGATGCGCTCAATCAGATATGCCCCGATAAGACTGGCATAAAAGGAAGTTCCTGCTGCGATGATCTTGACCCGCTCAATAGAGTGGAGTTCTTGGGGAAGCAAATCAAGCCCTCCAAGATGTCCTGATGCCGTATCAAGACTTAATCGTCCTCGAAAAGCTCGTTTAACCGATGATACCTGTTCAAAGATCTCTTTCTCCATAAAGTGGGTAAATCCATCTTTTTCTATCTGTTCTATCTCCCAATTGATCTGTTCAATCTGCTTGGATATCTCATTGTTGTGTACATCGAAAGTCTTGTACCCATCCTTCGTCATTGATACGAGTTCACCATCATTAAGATACACTGCATCTTTCGTATATTGAATGATAGCAGTCACATCTGATGCAAGGAACATCTCATCCCGACCTACGCCCAGAACAAGCGGAGATCCATTTCTTGCCCCTACGATCTTTCCTGGTTCATGCTCATGCATAACGGCAATTCCATATGTCCCTTTTAAGAGTGGGAGCACCTCCATCACTGCGTGCTCTAAATCACCGGCATAATGTTCGGCAATAAGATGCGCTATGACTTCAGAATCAGTCTCGGTAGAAAATGTATGCCCCTTCTGTATCAAGTTGCTTCGAAGAGCCTCATAGTTCTCGATGATGCCATTATGGACGATGACTACCTTTCCTGTATCATCGACATGGGGATGGGCATTCTTATCATTGACCTCTCCATGAGTCGCCCATCGAGTATGCCCGATCCCGCAGAGACCATCGACATCGCCATCTATCACTGCTGCAAGATCCCTGATCTTTCCCTTCTTCTTTATTGTAGTAAATGGACCGCCATCAGTCACACTGATCCCGGCAGAATCATATCCACGGTACTCCAGTCTACGCAATCCTTCTATCAATACTTGACTTACGACTCTCGGTCCGCAATACCCTATGATACCACACATAACCCCTCCAAAATATATAACCCAGCTAATCCTTATAGATAAGAACTTATTTTCTATTCTGTTAGTATCCCCATTATTTCCCTCTTTTGCAACTAACTTCTCAATCAAGGCAAGAGAATACCTGTTAATAATGAGCAAGAGGTACTTTTTATGCATAAGAACTACAGCATACACAAAAGAACTACTTTGGGAATATTTCTTATACTTCAACTCACCGGATGTACCCCTTTAGAGACCTATCAGAAAATAGTAGCGACTGACTGTGAGCCGCCGATCATCACCCATGCCATTTCAGTTGATGCTACCTCTATCGCATTGTACTGTTCTGAACCGGTGACGGCAGTGAAAGATTCATTCTTTATACACCCTACACGAACTATTGAGTCGATAGAGGTTCACAATAAGATAGTAACTATTCATACAGATGAACCTCTTATACCCGGCGGTATCTATTATATAGATGGAATGATGGAAGACTCAGCCCACAATCATGTGTTGATGAACATGGAGGTATTCGGATGGAATCCTTCACCTCCGAGACTCCTGATCAATGAATTCACGACAAAAGGATCTAAAAGACACCCAGACACTATTGAACTCATTGTATTATCAGACGGTAATATTGCAGGAATGTGTCTCTATGACGGTATCCACACCTCATACCGTCAGCGTTGTATATTCCCTTCATTCGAGGTCACTACCGGGGACTATGTAGTCATTCATTGTACCGACAGTCCTCAGGTTTGTGAGAATCTTAGGCCAGAACAGCAGTTCACTATGGACACTCCCTCTGGATTATCTGCCAATAATGGGGTTATCTCCCTCTATACCACTCCATACGGGGAGTGTATTGATGCAGTGATCTACAGCAATAGAACTCATGAATCTGACGAATCATATCAGGGTTTCGGCAACACCATCAACCTGCTGAGAGCCTCTTATATCTGGGAAAGCGGACAATGGGGATCTCTCACCGGTGATATAGAACTTTCCCCTGAGGATGCTCTACGATCAGAGAGCATGACAGCAACAAGAAGTATCTGCAGGATGTATCCTCCTGTAGATACTGACAGTGCCGCAGACTGGCATATTGTCCCGACCTCAAAAGCTTCTTTCGGTAGAGAGAACTGTAACACTTCCTATACCGCAAAAAGAGAGTGAAGGCAAAATAACCTCCACTCTCTTTTCATGAAATATAAGGAATAATCACTAGATATATTCTTTGATGAACCCCTCAATCGCCTGTCGAGACCCTGCCCCGACACGCTGATTCACCGGTTTTCCATTCTTAAAGATGATCAGTGTCGGGATACTGACAACATTATAGTCAGATGCTATCTGACCTGCATTATCAACGTTCACTTCACCAACTTTGATCTTATCACTATATGCTTCTGCGATCTCTTCGATCACAGGTCCTAACATCTTACACGGCATACACCATTCAGCCCAGAAATCAACCAATACCGGTTTATCTGAATTAAGTACTTCTTCCTTAAAATTTGCTGTGGTAAAGGTCACTTCATTACTCATATATCCTCCACTCTACTTAGTTTTCTTTACACAATAATATATAGCCAAACCAAGTAAAAGGAAAGTACAGAGTGATAATATTCTATCCCCTCTATTTCAAACAGGATCTTTTTATTTCTTTTAAATCCGAATCTGCATACGGGTGGTAATTTCCGAGGCCATTGAATAGTGTAAT
>CAYYPJ010000176.1:0-5456 GCA_964473495.1 uncultured Spirochaetales bacterium | reverse complement strand
CTTGATTAAGCCCAAGTCCCTTGCCCAGCGTTTCTAAGACCAATGAGGGATTAATGATTACCGATGAGGCAATATACACCATATCGGTGACGGTAGCCTGTGCTGCGGAGAGGAGAAACTTGGTGTTATAGATATAGATGATCTCTCCGGTAGTCGGGTCAGAATGCCGTTTCCCTATGTCCCCATACCTCGTACTTCAAGAAACCTGATCAAAGCGGCTGCAAAAATACAAAAAACCACCCATGGGATCTACGGAAAAACGAAAAAAGAACAGTTACCCCTAGGATAATGCCGAGGGAAAGCCTTTCTTCAGGGAAGAAAACTCAAAACACATTATCGCATCCACTTGATAGCCGGAATAAGTAATTATCTTATTAAATTATAAATAATTATTAATTTTCTATGGATGATTATTTAGAGATTTACAGATGCAGCTGCAGCTTTCCAGACAGAATCAAACTTGAGGAATTCCTACTGTTACAGATATGATCGTGAAACATCTTGATTTGATTCTCAATCATACCATCCGATTCCCTCAGGGAAGTTTGAAGGTGCAAATCATTAGATTAAGACAAGACCATTCGGAGGGAATCCTGTGGGTTACCGGAACCCCAGTACTTTTTCTGGAAGATCAGGGAGGTGAGCAGAAGACCATATATTCAATATGAATCCCACACGATTTTGATTTAAGCCCAAAAAACCGCAATTTTCAAGGTAAAAACTGCGGTCTGAGAATCTTCCCATTTCTTATAATAAAAGAAAATATAAGACATTTTAAGAGGCGCCGACCGGATTTGAACCGGTGCATGAAGGTTTTGCAGACCTCTCCCTTACCGCTTGGGTACGGCGCCATGTGGACCATAAGATATCAGAAAACCTTTTTTAGTTCAAGATAGTGTGCTATGTTTCTCGGAAGATGGTGATATATGTTTAGACCCAAAGTGCTGTTGATACAGCCCCCGATATATGATTTTGCATTATATGATCTCTTCTTTAAGCCATATGGACTCTTGCGAGTCGGTCGGTGGCTTGATGAGGCAGGATATGATATCTCGTATCTGAATGCACTTGATTGGAGAGATCCTCTTTCGAAGATGAAGTTTGGATCAGTGAAGCGGAAAAGAAACGGCACCGGTAAATTCTTTCGTCAGCCGGCAGAACTACCTGTCGGTGTCCCTCATATCAATAAACACTACAGCAGGTACGGAGTCCTTCCAGAGACTATTTTTACGGCAATCTCTCAGGCACATCCAGATATTGTCTGCATAACCACCGGAATGACCTATTGGTATGAGGGTGTGAAAGAGACTGTGGCAGCGGTTCGCTCGTATGCACCGAAGGCAAAAGTGCTTCTTGGAGGTATCTATGCGACGCTTATGCCTGAGCATGCCGAAAGGACAACAGGAGCAGATGCTGTGGTCATCGGAGATGGTGAAGATCAGATGCGAGCACTTCTTCGAAGTTGGTGTTTTCCCATACCGAAATCGGCCATTCCGTACATTCCTCTTCTTTTACCATCTGCATGGGAAGGTTCTGCCGGTGTAGTACGTCTCAATACTGGATGTCCACTGCACTGTGATTATTGCGCCTCTGCTTGTATTTCTCCTCAATTCCATATGGGGGATCCCGATAGTGGGTTCTCACTTCTCATGGAATTACGTGAACGTTTTGGGATTGAGCATGTCGGGTTCTATGATGATGCCTTGTTGATGTACAGCGATAAGATCTTTAAACCCTTTCTCGAAAAAGTGATACAAAGTGGTCTCTCCTGGAAGTTCTATACTCCCAATGCAGTTCACATACGTCTGATTGATCGTGAAGTCGCTATGCTCATGAGGCGTGCCGGATTTCAGGAAGTCAGGATGGGTTTTGAATCATCGTCTACTGCGTTTCATGATGTTCATGATCACAAGTTTTCCTATGAGGATTTCAATCACGCAATCTCTCTGCTCAAAGAAGCCGGGTTCTCAAAAAGAGAGTTGTCGGTCTATATCTTAGCCGGGCTCCCCGGTCAGTACCGAAGGGATGTCCAACAATCAGTACAAACTGCCAGTGATGCCGGGGTTGGTGTTTCTATTGCAGAATTCTCACCGGTACCGGGTACTCCTGCATGGGAACGAACACTGCTTCAGTGTCCATATCCGTTGGCAAGTGAGCCGGTTTTTCATAATAATAGTTTTCAATCTACAGCGTGGGAAGGATTTACTCGTGATGATATGAATGAATTAAAGTTGTTTGCGAGAACAACACGGTCATGATTCTGTATTCGTAGGATTCTTGCCGTTTCTATGACGATTTCGTCTTTGTCTTTCATATGCTGGACAACGTTTATCCCTCTCGTTGGGTGGTAGTGATCTCCAGCTTCTGTCGCATCCTTTACAGATAATTCGTCGTTCATAATCGATCTCGAAATCACCGCCTTCAATCAAGAGCTGTTTCCCCTGAAGGAGAGTTTCTGCACATTTCTGTCGTGCCTTTGCCACAATGTTGCCGAAGGTTTGTCTTGAGACTCCCATCAACTTTGCAGCTTCCTCCTGATAGAGACATTCAAAATCTGCAAGGCGCAGTGCCTCTAGTTCATCGAGGGTAAGAGTGATAGTCTCCAACTCCTCTGATGGGACTCCTTCAGGTTTGAACAAAGAGCATGGAGGTTCTCCAAAGATTTTTCGGTTCTTTCGTGGTCTCGGCATTTCAGCTCCTTATATCTATAGATACATCTTAAATGATATAACTGTTTTTGTAAACTGAGCGAGCGATATACTACTTCTCGGGTAATGATAAAATCACAATCGATTGCCCGCAGTCTTTTACAGATAACCTTTCCAATATGGCATGGTGCTTCCAGGGTATATGATCGTACAAACTTCATCTTTTACATCTACAGCAAGGATGGTGAGACGTACCGACTCATTGCTTTTCTTTGAGAGTTCCTTCATGTGGTTGTTTGCAATCCTCGTGATATCCAAGATACCGAGACACATTGAGCTTATCTTAAGTAGTTTTATCTTTAAAGAATATTTTTCATTCCCGGGTTCTTAGATGTATAGCCTTGATATTGATATACAGTACTTTTTAGCAGGAACATCATCGTTGCGAAAGCTGATGGTCCTGCTTCTTGATTTTTGGCAAGTTCTTCAAGTAAAGCAATGAAGAGAGTCATTATTTTGACTGCTTCTCTGTTGAAAATAATCTTCATCACTGTATCAATGAAGTCTCTGAACATGATTTTGCTATGGTGATGAGTCTTCTGAGACAATACACACTAACTTGCTGATTCACGAAGTTGTCTAGTTAAATGAATTACAAAATGTAAGTAATAACCAAGAATAATAACGAGATCTTAACAAAATAGAGTAAATCAGAGTCGATATAGAAAATACATATTTGCTACAATAAGCCCGGAATTGACATATTGCTCTAGTCCTAGGTTACTCCAAAATGGTAAAAGAAGGCCGGTTTCTATTCCAATACTGAATCTACGTCGTTTACCCATAGTTAACTCTCCGCCAGCTCCCATATCTGCCATGAGCGTATTATTGATAGCATCTATCGATTTAGCGGTATCAAAGAAATGAAAACCAGTAACTCCTAAAAAACCATAGATTTCAGCATTACCGATTTCTCTGATCATTCGTCTACCATCAATTCTAAGCATACCCAGGATGTAGAAATAGTTTATTTCACATTGCATACCCCAATCCCCCCCTACGGAGAACGACCTTTGCAGCTAGAGGAAGCCCTGGAGAAATAACTGATAAACCTATTTGCCATGGATCATCTTGAATAGCGGATTCACTATTCTGTACATCCTGAACCTGAGGATCATGCGGGTTTAGATCTTTTGTGACTAAGTTTGAGCTTAAGCCGGAAGGAGATGATGCAGCTGAAAGCGAGAGCAGGAAAAAGAGTAAGAGGAAAATAACCAAACAGAGCTGCAAAGCCGTTCTTCTAAACATTCTGGACCTCCTATGCGTTACGGCCTTGATATTCAGCATAGCTGAGTAATCAAGAATCATGCATGGTGCCTAACAGAAGATGATTGATTTTGTTCAATTAATCTCTATCTAAATCTTACTATAAGTGTATCAGAAAAGCCAGTGACCATCCTCAGAAACTCAAGACTGAGATCCATGCAGGAATCTGTTGTCCATATTTCACCCAGTGTATTTGTTTTGGGATTATGATCAATGATTGCCTCTCTAGAGGCTCTGATAGATTTGCTGTAGAATTCAGGACATTTAAAAGTTCCTGGCATTGTTATAAAGCGATGAAAATGTGACAGATTCGGGTGTCTTCATGCAGTTGCGATTCTTGAGTCTATAGTTCAAGATCTAGGCGAATTCTATATACTCTATGGGCTGGAGCGTTCAGGTACCTATGCTGTACAGCTTGCTGTTCGGTATAGCTTTGGAAGAGCAGCTTTGACCGAGCGGATAAACCAGTCTGCTATGAAGATTGGGGAGGTGATGGCCAATCTGTTCGACTTGTTCAGCCCTCAGTAGATGGTGCTTGGAGGAAATATGAGTAGATCTTTTTCTCTAGTGAACCGGATCATTCGCCAGCAGTTTTGTCTTTATCGAATCTTGTAACTGGAGTGGATTTTCAGATTCGTGTCATTGATCAACCTACCTATGCGTTTGGGCTCACGTGCTGCGAAGAAAAGATGTTCCAAAATTGGAAGGAGAGATTATTTCCGAAACTGTCGATAAGCTAACCTCATCACAGTATGATTGAGGTCTCACAGGGGTTTACTTACTTATTTGCACGTAAACTCTGCTAAGTAGAGCATACAACAGTAAATATAACACAATAGCAGATTCTGGTGCTATATCATCCCAAAAATAGCTTCTGATAGATAGGGTAGTAACCAGATTTCCTAAACCATAAGGCTGAACTTATGAAACAGCTTCATGATCGCTTCATCTTTACTCACAATCACTGTGATAGCCCATACAAGGGAAAAAGCATGAGTAGAATAGCAATGAGCCCAGTTATCCCATGGAATGAAAGTAATGATGTAGAATCGCTTAAGGTACTCATTGCAGTAGTCCCGACAGATCCCCCAAGTATAAAAGATAAAAGCCAAGGTAATGAGAATGATAGCGATAGTAAGTATGTTTTGACAATGTCAAGTTATTTGTGTAAGTAGTTTCTGCTGCTGATCTCGAAGCTGACATTGGATCTCTGTTCAACTATTGCCACAGAGAGCATATATCGTGAGAGTTTACGTACCGGGGGGTATTCTATGATCCCTGCACCGATGATTATCATATCAAGATGTTCCACCGCCCATCACTATACACGGAGAATAACTCTCAAAGAAGTCCAGAATAGTCCAGAAACGAATATTGACAATCAAATTAATTAGCTATAATATATAAGCACGACCATGAAAGATAAGAAACGTTCAGATATATCATCACGTACCAAAGGATGGGAAGAACATGGCGATCGGA
>CAYYPJ010000175.1:0-5573 GCA_964473495.1 uncultured Spirochaetales bacterium | reverse complement strand
GCTATAGAGGTTGAGACCCGCACACTAAAGGAAATACATGAAGCTTTAGCCTGTAAAGTCGATCGTATCATGCTTGATAATATGAGTACTGCAATGATGGAAGCTGCAGTACATATAGTTGCCGGGAAAGCAGCTGTGGAAGCCTCTGGGAATATGACTCTCGATCGAATAGCGGAAGTAAGTAGAATCGGGGTCGATTTTATTTCCGTGGGCGATCTGACTCATTCTGTAAAAGCCTTTGACTTTTCGTTAAAACAGACTCCGATACAAGAGGGATGACAATAAAGTGAATAACAAGGTAAAGGACCGTGAGAGATTACAAGAAGGAATTCTTCAGATAAAACAGGAAATGGGAAACAGATTATTTATTCCAGCACACCATTACCAACGACCGGAGATTGTTGAACTTGCCGACATCGTCGGTGATTCATATAAACTTTCGGTAGATGTCAGTAAGACCGATGCAGATTATATTGTGTTCTGCGGGGTACGTTTCATGGCTGAAGGGGCTGCGATACTGGGCAAACCGCATCAAACCATTCTGATCCCGGAACCATCTGCAGTGTGCCCAATGGCTGAGATGATAACGGCAGAACAGGCTGAAGATGCATTGGCAAAACTGCAGTCGGTGAGTTCACATACGGTGATTCCCATTGTCTATATGAATGCCCATGCTGATATGAAAGCATTCTGCGGACGTCACGGCGGGGCTGTATGCACCAGTTCCAACGCAGAGAAGATCCTGAACTATTACTTCAAGCAGGATGCAGCAGTCTTCTTCTTCCCCGATCAGCACCTGGGAATTAATACGGCACGGACTATGGGATTGCTGCCCAAAGAGATCATGAAACTTCTCTCCGACTATACTCTGGTTCCAGCCGTTGAGGATATCAATACATCCAGTTCAACCGGCATCCGGGAAGAGGCCACCGGCAGACCCGAAGATGATAAGTATACAAAGATCTATGTCTGGGACGGATTCTGCCCGGTGCATCAGAGATTCAGCAAAAAACACATAACCAACTTGCGAAGCAGATATCCCGGAATAACTATTATTGTTCACCCGGAAGTAGATAAATCGGTAGCGATCGCTTCTGATATCACGGGATCGACACAGCAGATCTATCAGATTGTCAAAGATGCGAAACCGAATACTTCATGGGGAATCGGCACAGAGTATAATTTCGTCAAGAGGATAGCCAATGAGTTCAAGTACCAGAACAAGACCATTGTCCCGTTGGAAAAGAATATCTGTGAGAATATGGACAAAACGACCCTCTCCTCATTGTTTGATACCCTGAAAGAAGTGCAGAAAATTGAGAGAGAACGAACACAGCAGGCCGACACATCCTGCAAAGATACAGGGGCAGAGAGACAAAGAGAGGTTGTGATACCCAAGGGGATACGGGCTGATGCTAAGATTGCATTATCCAAGATGATCACAATCGTTGAAGGAGTATAGCAAGATGAAGGAAATATATGATGTTTTGATTATCGGTTGCGGTATATCCGGTTTGACTACGGCAATCAGGCTTCATGAGGCTGGTTTCTCCTGCCTGGTATTATCCAAGGAACCCGATCCTACAGAAACCAACACACGATATGCCCAAGGCGGCATTATCGCATGGAAAGAAGGTGATACACCTGAAGCACTTGCAAAGGATATCATGGAGGCAGGTCAACACTACAATAATCATGCAGCGGTAGCCAGGCTGTCACAGCAGGGTCCTAAGCTTGTATATGATTTCCTTATTGACCACATTGGAACAGAATTCAGTAGAGATCAACAGGGAAACATAGATTATACTGAAGAAGCAGCTCATTCAGATCGCCGGATTATTCACTATGAGGATCATACAGGCGAACAGATCGAACAAGCCCTCTATGCATATGCAAAAAAGATCGGAGTCCCTATCTTGGCTGATCATACAGCCATCGATCTTATTACCAACAATCATCATTCATTGGATACGCAAGAACTCTACAAACCCCGGGAAGTGATGGGAGCCTATGTCCTTGATAATACATCCGGAGAAGTAAGACGTTATTGTTCTCATCATGTGGTATTAGCTACCGGAGGAGTTGGGAATCTCTATCAGCATACGACGAACCCACTTGGGGCTACCGGGGACGGCATCAGTATGGCATACCATGCAGGAGCCGATATCATCAATGCCGAGTTTGTGCAGTTCCATCCGACATCTCTCTTTCATAAAGACATTAAGCGATTCCTCATATCCGAATCTCTGCGGGGAGAAGGTGCTCGTCTGACAACTATCGACGGTATTGAATTCATGAAAGATTACTCTCCCCTGAGAGATCTTGCACCAAGAGATGTTGTTGCACGAAGCATCTATGGCCAGATGGGGAAAGACGGCACGGAGTATGTTCTTTTGGATCTGGCACACAACTACCATGGTAAACAGCCGATCCCTCAGCGATTCTCTCAAATCTATTCCACTTGCAAACAGGGAGGAATAGATATTACACAAGAGCCTATCCCTGTTGTACCTGCAGCACACTATTTTTGCGGGGGAATAAAGGTTGATGAGTATGGAAGAACATCCATAAAGAACTTATATGCTGTCGGAGAAGTCAGCTGCACCGGCCTTCACGGCGCTAACCGCTTGGCTTCGACTTCCTTGCTGGAAGGTTTACTCTGGGGATGGAATGCAGCGGGCAATATGATGACGGCTTTGTGTTATCATACAGATCCATCGACACAACGCTCCAAGCCAAATTGGGATACGAACAATGAAGCCAACGATGTAAGTCGCATGAGACGCATCGATAATGCTCGATTTGCCAACATCCCAGAGTGGACTCCCCCGGCATATCAGGAGACTTTTGATCCTTTACTTATCAAACAGGATTGGAAAGCGATCCAACTCACTATGTGGAACTATGCTGGGATCATTCGTACTAAGAAAGGTCTTGATCGAGCCCAGGCTGATTTAAGCTATTACTCCCATCGAATACTCAAATTCTATCGTGAGGCAAAACTGAATAAAGATATTATCGAACTTCGCAACGGTATCTCTGCAGCTAGAATCATAGTCGGAGCAGCTTTGCATAATACGGCATCTGCTGGTTGTCATTATATCGAGGAACTAGATCAGTAAACCTGAAATGTTACATAGGCGGTATATAGGATCATAGATTCCGCAGGGATTACGTAATTGGTATTTCCGCATAATTCGTCCTTACATCACCTTGGGAGTGATTAAGGAGTTTATCTTTGCCTGTTTTTCCGACACGACATGCAGTTATCTTAGATTCTTTCTCATGTTTTACTGGTTTAGGGATGAATTGTGTACCAGTCTTGACCACTGTGAGGTACGGGATATCAAGGGACACTACTATATCTATGCTGTCACGTTAAAATGGGATCCAGAGAAAAATGCTCCCAAAAGATCACCAGTTCCTGCAGGGGCACAAAGCAAAAAGTGCACATACAGGAGAAACAGGTTATGTTCTTCAGTAAGAAGTATGCGGATAAAACCAAAGCTGGACATGGAAGATGAGAAGATCATCAAGATGTACCGGAGACTTTGAAAGATCGATAGGTCATTCAAGATCACCAGGCGTGATATTGAGCCCCAACTGGTATAAGTGGTGCGTCAGAACCACATAGCAGCACACTCCCTCACCTGTTTCGTCTCGTTGGTGATAGCTCGGCTTCTGGAAAAACGACTCAATATTGATTTCAGTAAGCAGTACCGAACGGTGCAGGAGATAAAGAACATACTGGGAGATTCAAAGAAAACAGAAAGATAGTACAACAACTATATGTATGATGTGATCAGCTGTAATTCATGTATACAGAATGCCTTACAGCTGTTTTCCCGTTTTCCAGCTATGTATTCGTATAGAGCTCACGGTACAAGTACTGAGGTTGAGTTTACTATTATGTTTATGAACGGAACAGATGTTTGGAAGGTGAACTCTCTTTTTGAGAACATTACTGCTACCTCCTTCAATGTTCTTATTGATGGCTTTGAGTATGCTATTTTAAAAGAGTATTAGCATAAATAAAAGCTATACTCTTTTTATTATATGAGAAAGTGGATTAGGCACCCTTGATTTAGAACCTTTTGATTTGGCAATTAAAAAAGCGCGCAGGGCAGTCAAAGGATTTATTGGGACAAGATCCATTGGATTAACTTTCATAAGATGAAACATCGCCTCGGCTGTTGCACTAAGATCATTGCATTCTCCACTGAGATATACATTCTTTCTTTTCAATTTATCAATTAAAACAGAAGAGACCTCTTCAATAGCACAATGTCCTGCAATGAGGACCTTTCCCTCTATATTGAGAATCTCTTCCATATCAAAGCCTTTACCCATTAAAAGGGTCCAACCACCTTTACCATTATAATCGTTATACAATATCTGCAATAGGGTTAATGGATTATTAACACACCCTTCCTTACAGGCCAGTTCCTTTCCTTTAATTACCTTAACATCTTCCGGAAAAGAATCATAAAGGTCTGTTGGATATGACCCTGTTTTTGGCATATCCCCTATAATATCAACAGAATGGAGGTCTGTAATATCACCAACCAAATCAATATCTTGAAGACTTTTTATCTCACCACCAAATCCACGCTCTATGGCCATATGCAGGTGAGGGACATCTTCTTCTCCAAGACCAAATATTTTTGCCCCCACAAGATCGGCGGCTACCACATTTCTGCTGCCAATCAATAAACGAAATGGCTTAATACACTCATCAGCCAAAGCAAGAACGGGGTAATGACCATAAACAGTCCCTTCCACACCTTCAATAAGAGTTACATCTGGTTTAATATAAGAAAGAACATCAATCAACTTATTATGAAGATTATAATTATGGTCTATCCCTCTGCTTCCATGGGCAGGAAATCCCCACTGATTTTTAATTCCCAAGGTAACACCGGCCATGGAGTGTGTTTTCAACTTTGGTAAATTAATATAAAGGTTTTCCTCCCCTTTATTGATCAACTTTTCAACTACAGTGACTGGCATTTCAAAACTTACAAGATCATATCCATGATCATCTCTCGCAGCAACTGGTTCTTTACCCGAAAAATCAAAGGTCACTGTCTTCTCCTCATCAAGATAAATGGGAATGGCCCCAGTATTACGACAGATTTTTTTATAACCATTACTTTCAAATACGATACGAGTATAATTGGCCTGTGTAGAATTCTCCATAAGATACACATTCTTTGCACCTGCATTAAACCAGTACTCAATCACAGCTTTAATCACTTCCGGTCGTGTATAACAATAGGGTTTTGCATCAATACCATTGGGCTTGATATAAACATCTCCACTTGACTTAAGAAGATCTTTACCGCCCAGGGCCGTAAATATTTCATTTACCACATTTTTAATCTCTTCAACCAATTTAGAATCAAGAGGTAAAAACTTTGTAAAACTTTCGTTTTGGTGAGAAGTTTTTAATTCTCGAATAATAACAGTTTTTGAAGTCACTGTATAATCCTCCACTTAAGTAAATTATAGAAAAAGTTATATTGCTCGTCAATCAAAGGATTTAACAGCTCGCACAGTATAATGAGATATCC
>CAYYPJ010000174.1:0-5576 GCA_964473495.1 uncultured Spirochaetales bacterium | reverse complement strand
GATCTTACGTTCGCAAGAGCGATCTCGTTATACCTCGTAATAAGGCCGTCAATCTCTTCGGCGTCCTCTGCCCCGTCTCCATAAATAAGCGCATCAGCCTGGGCTTGTGCCATGGCCTCGATGTGCAACTTTATCTGGTTCATCCTAGCTCGTTCAGGGTTTGACTGAGAGGCAAGTAACAGCGTATCAATAAGCGGTCTGGTTTCAAGGATCTGTACGACTTCACGTACCTGTTTGGTCCTTCCTACTCCGCCACCGACTCCGGCATTAATACGTCTCGACTCTACCGTGGGTAAAGACAAGGTCTTCACGTTCAGGTTAGAAAACGCATCGTTAGCCTCTAACATAGGGGGATCAATTAACATCTCGTTCTGTTCTTGGAGAACGTCAACAATGCTCATGATCAAGCCATCTGGCCCTATCTGTTTAATCTGCTCGGACAATGTCAACTGCCCTTGTGTTATAACTGCCATATTAAAACTCCTTAGTTATACATTCCTGGAGAATTAGGAAACATCCTCTGTGATACTGGAGCCTTACCCTGTTGATTACTCGTAAGAAGAGTATCAGTACCGATCTTATCACCTATGGATATGAGCATTTTGATGAAATCTACATCATTCCCCATCCCGTTAGTGTTCAGTTTAGCAATAAGCTCAGGAGGACCGAACGCCTGTAATGCTGCTTTAGCTTTATCGAGCTGCACATTATAGGTGTTCCCATACTCTTTTTTTAATGCAATGACACTCTCCGTCTGTATCTGAGAATTGTTCTTGGATATCTCTCCGGCAGTCTTGTTTATGATAGCACTTATCTGACTGTAGACCTTCCCTGCTTGATCTTGAGAGAGCTCCGCAGCATAGAAAGAATCTCCTAACTGCTTTTTGAACTCGCTGCTGACCTCAGGGGTACCTTCCTGACCCTTGAACGTATACTCTTCCGCAGACGCTGGTATTCCTAATTCTTTATGATATGCAGCAAGGTCTTCCTTACTTGCACCTTCTTTAGGACGTGTAATTGACCTACCTAGTTTTTCTTTTATCTCTAGGTACGATTGAGCGAACTCTGAAGTGTTCTTGTACGCCTTGAACTCCTCATGGTCCTTCAAATCCTTAGATAAACCACTCATCCACCCTGGAACTTCCTTGTTAGGACTCTCTTCCTTTTGGTTGTTTGCCCCTGATGGTTCGTTGTTACCTAATAGGCTTCCTCCGAGTCCATCAGCATCGGGTGATAAAAGCACCCTTGTTCCAAATCTTCTTATCATCTTGTCTTCCTTTTCGGGGTTGGTAAAGTAAACAGGCTCTTTACTAATTCCTTGAGCGTTCTAGCCTTAATGGTCTTAGAAACGATCTCTTGTGCATAGCAGTCTTCCCATATCCCGCACTTCCCCAATATTCTCCGACCCACATTGAGCCGTGCTATATCGCTTGGATCTTTCATATCCTTGAGCGACAAATACCCACAATCGTTTAAGATGTCTGAGAGTACTAATACTCCTTCAGTAGTATCAAAAACCCTTCTATATAACTTATTTATCTTCTCTTCCTCTGTCATTGTACCATACCTTCTAAGTTTTTGGTATCACCCATATCTTTCAGAGCTTTTGCTTGCTTCTGTGCTATCTCTGCTGCCTGAGCCTCTTGCTGCATTTGGGCTCTTTGCCTTCGTATCGCATCAGTATCTTTCTTTGAGCGTATAAGATCTTGAGGTAACGCGGAATCATTGATCATGTGGCGTCCTAACCTATCGGAGTCAATGATATCCATGATCTCAGGATATATCTGCCCATAAGCTATGATCCTCTGCATCGGTTTATCAATCGACTGCTGTGAGTAAAACCGTTTCTGCATCTGCGCCATCGGTCCCACATAATCTATTCTCAGTTCTTTATCCCCTAAGATGTCTAACAGTTCAGGAGGTGGGGGAGGAAGCCATCCGGCAGCTGAAGCGATCGCAAATATCCCGTCAAAGAGTTTGTCGAATAATTCCGACTCTATTCTTGAGGTGATAGCCCCTAGGATAGCAGCTTTCTCTGACTGCATCTCTAGGACTTCTGTTGCAGTTCTTTCCTTGGTTGCTCCTGCTTGATTGAGCATCAAGAACATCTGTACAAAGAAATGATCCTTGATCGAGTCTTGTATCTTTTGTTCTCGCTCAATACCTATGGGATAGTTCCCTACTGTCTGTATAGGACTTATGATCTTACGCGGATCAGTATAAGGGTTCATACCATTTGGGCGTAAGTCATACAGTTGTCCTTGGGGGACATTCATTGGTGGTTCTACTTGTTTCTGTGCTGCTATCAAAAGGCTTCTGCCCATCTGATTGATACGTAACACGTCTGCTAAAGCATCATGGCCAGGTCCCCATCCATACGTAGATCCACCAGGAGTGGACCATCTCCATACGGTATAGGGGTTTTCGTTGAACCCTGATTCTTCTAAGAGCGTGTCTCCCATGATCCAGACTGACGCAAACTTCTTATTTAACTTATCTATCTTCGTATCATCCCGCTCTTCCCTCGGATATACCGCATGAAGGACCTCATGAGTAGCATAGGGTTTCTGTATAGCCTGTTTAAGGAAGGAGGGTTTCAGTTTATCTTTCCACCTCTTCACGATATCTCTTGCGGGGATCATCAATTTGCGGTGGACTGTATCTACCTCTCTGTAAGAGTTAGCAGCTATCCAGCAATACTTAATGTGCTCTGGTGTAAATACAAGGTAATCAGTACCAGGAACCCTCTCAACAGAGAGTACAGAAGTGGCAAGGGCCCCACCGGTGAAGAACACTTCCTGTATAGCATTGTAGAAGTTTGAGCGGTTGATCATCCAATAGAACACGTCTTCCAGATCTTGCAAATAGCTTCTAATCCTCCCCCCATAGGGTTGATGTTTTACAGAACTTACACCCTCTAGGTTGAGCTTAAAGCTTTTTGTGGAAGAACTTGCCATATAGCCCTGTAATCCGTTCGCCATAAGGTTTAGTGCCGAGAGGGGCGTTCCATCATATCTTTGTAGAGAATCCCCTGTATGTTCCTTCGCCAGTCCCCAAAAATCCTGACTGGGGGCGATAAACCGAGTGATCTCTTTCCAGGTACTTTCATAGGGCGTCCTTATATGCTCTAATGCTGTTTGGTGCTCTGTTATTGTCTTAATTAACTCCTTATCAGTCATACAAGTCCTCCTGAATTAATTTTACGGTAAAGAACTCACACTTATCAACGTACGTGTATCCCATCATCGCCATTATTGGTTACGATAACCCGAATTTCAGCGGGTTATAGTCTTTTGCACTATGGTATATCCGCCCTCTACGTTGGACTTTGATGCCATGGGTCTGGTATATTCGCCATATATTGATTGCCAGCGATAAGACTAAGTCATCATGGTCACTCTCTCGTAAAGAATTGAAGGTCTCATGACCCTTCTTCGTCCGTTTTTCGGTGAACATGGAAAACTCATGCTTGATCTGTTTTACACATTTAGGATCCAGGTACTTGGAGAATTGGATAGAGTGAAGCGATAATGCTGTCTGCAAAGAGGCTATCAAATCCCCTTTAGGTACGGTATATCCATAGCTCTGATCTCCCACCTGAGCCCCTGAGGTTATCCAAATACCAATAGGATCAAGTCCCTCTGCCACCATATAGTCGATGACCGGCATCCCAACCCCTGTGGCATCTACGACAAGATCGCAGTTGTTTATGATCATGGGGTCCTGCATACGTTCTTTGACCGTCTTTACTACTTCAGGGTAAGAGTCTTGATTGCGCCCCAGGTACCGTACATGTACTTCGGGGTAGAGGATATCCTCCCTCCCATTATCTAGGATCCCCTGCCGCACTTGAGCTTCTCGCTCTCTCACTAGTGTACGGATCTCTGTGAGTACATGTGCGTGGTAATCACCTATCTTCCCTAAGTCTACAGAATAAATATAATCTGCCATTACTCCCTCCATCTCATCGGAATATCATCTGAATATACCAAGTCTTCCGGATCATGTTCTAACGGTTCTACATCATGTCCAAAGGCTGTAAGTACTAGGTCCATATTAAAAACCCTGTCTTCAGTCTCCCTAAACTCACATCCATACTCTTGCAAGTATAAATCCTCACCCAGAACTTCCCATTCCTCTTTCAAGAATCCGAGTTTGTGCCTAGTGGAAACATAGGCCGATATCCCCTGTTTCGCTTTCTGTGAGACATATTCTTCTTCTGTCCTAGGACTATACTTTGTTGGTTCCATAAGGTCAGCTATATAGGTTGGCTGGACTTCTATCTTTTTCCATATGTGGTGATCTTGTGTCCATATCCGATAGAAGAACCCCTGCTTGCCATGCGGCGTCGATAAGAGGATCATATCAGTTATCCCCCCTGTCATCATCGGGCGTAACGTCATATATAACTCATCATCAACCCACGATGCCTCGTCTATAATGATCATGTCAGGATCACTAAACCCTCTTGCGGCCTTCGGGGTGGAAGTAAATGCTCTTATTCGAGAACCATTGAGTAACCGTTTCTCTACTATCGAGTCTCTAATTAGCGTTATCTCAGGATCCTGCTGCATGTATACCGATATCTTCTCCATCAACTCTGAACTTTGTACTTCTGTAGGAGCAAACAATAAGATAAGCGCCCCAGCCTTATATTTCGCCTTGTGTGCTACTTTCGCCGCTATGACTGAAGACTTACCCGCCTGCCTTGCACAGTTGAGTATAAGCCTGCTGTATCCTGGATTAAGTACATCTTTCTGCCAGGGATATGGGTAAAAATATATTCTTGATAGATATGTCGCAGGATCTATGCTGGAGGCTAGTTGCATCGCTAAGTCCTTAGAATCTATGCTCAATTGAGAGCCTCCAACGCCTTCGCTATCTTACGCCTCACTTCAGGAGTACCCTCTGTGGAGACGAGAATCGCTTGTACTACCTTATCCCAAGCAGGAGTGCCTATGAAAGAAGATCGCCCCTCATCTACTGATCGCCAGGCATTGATCATTGTATCCATCTGCTTTGCTAAGGTCTCTGACGCCTTGACTAATAAAATCCTAGGATCAACAGGATGAGCCGTGATAGCTTTTACCCTCATGTCAGGATTGTCTTGCGTCATCCTATCAAGTAAGTCCTGCAATGTATCCTTGTGGCGTATGCGATGGGTCTTCCCCTCATCATCATAGTCTAATTCATACCATACTACATCAAGCTCCGCAGCTCTCGGCCCCATATAGTACCTGTTACTGTCTTCAGGATCCCGTAAATATATATCACATGAATCGGATAACATCTCCATCCTTAATACCGCTTTCGTTATCACATTGTAGAGACTTGCCGCATCCATCCTTTGCATGTGCTGAACATCATCATATTCTACCTTAGAGAGTAACTCGTCACGATATCTCGTTATCGTAGAAGCAGATAAATTGTAGGTCTTCGCTATAGTGTCTATTGGAACACCATGAGTAATATCCGATACTATCTCTTTCCGCTTAGGATGTGTCTTTATCTTGGAAACACCCCCCGCTATCTTTCGTACCTTTGAATATTCCTTCTTTTGCATCCCTCACCCCCCC
>CAYYPJ010000173.1:0-5590 GCA_964473495.1 uncultured Spirochaetales bacterium | reverse complement strand
GATATAGATCACAGAGGCGATATGCTTACAGGGAACAGCCCAGTCAGGGCATGAACAGCTCATGGGAAGCTCTTTCCAGGAAGATGGGAATAACGGCAGATCCAGTTGAGTCAGCACATCAAAGAGCTCAGGAGGCAGCACTCGAGCTTCAAGCTGCGAAAGGTAGTAGGGACTGCCGAGGATCAGATCGGTAACGACCTGCTTTTCTTTCTTAGTGAATTTCCAGGGCTTCAAGCGCACCGAATATGGCTTGGAACGAGTTCCTGCGACTCTGGCAGAAACTATACCGTCATCAATATTTATTGAAACAACAGAACCATTACGGGCATATCGCTGCCCTCTCGGAAGTCTGTTCGAATAGTCTATGTGACTAAGAGATTCAAGCCACTTCCCACCCCACCAGGTATGTCCAAACTGTATTATTGCCATAATCATGGATTGTACTGTAAAAGGCATTACATGGCAATTGAAAAGGTCACTGCATTGTCAGGAAAGTTTACCAGCAGTGAAATATTCAGAATCTAGAAAGACCATAAGCTTCCCATGATTTTGAGAAGTCCCAGTACTATAGCACTGAATATAAGGAGTCCACCATCACCAAAGATGTTTACTGGCAGTACCCAGTGAACAAGATAAGAAATACTTCATATGAATACAAACAGAGAGAGACTCTATGGAAGAACTGTTTACATATTCAAAGCTATACCCGGACAGGAAAGGAACACCCTGTTTGGTAATGCAGCAATACGTGGCGTGCCGGCTCCGTACATTCTCGAAGTTACCCGTGAACAATCCAAACGTCATGAATTGTTGGGCGTAGAAAACCCTCCCGCGGTAGTGTCGAAAAGCCAGGCTTATCTATGGTTGTGAGATCTCGAAAGAATTCACGCTTAAGAAAACTGTTCATCTTTTCCCGATTCAAATATCAAACAGGATTCAACCCAGAGATATAAGCCAAGAAAAAGACCACTGACTGGAAAGTCAGGGCCCTTTTTCTTACTGCATCAAGCAGAACCTACATAAGGTCCCTTGCTTTTCGTGCAGTATTACCAGTCTTCTCACAGCATGCCACATGTCTAAGCTTACCATTCTTGAAGATAGATTTCATTTTAATGTTTCCACCCCATCGACTTACGAGCTGTGCAGCTCCTCCACGACGAGCATTTTTGGATATTGGTCCAGCCATATCTTATTCCTCCAATAATTCTCACAAGTCTTTTTAATATATAGAATCTCTTTTATTTCGTCAAAGGTTTTTATTGCTTATCTAGGGTTTTTTCTCTATTTTAAGATCATGAATGTTATACAGGTAAGTAAACAAGGTATTCGGTACCTTTTTATAGCACCAATATATCTCTACAGGATCATCATCTCTCCCCTGATTCCTAACAGGTGCATATATTCACCTAGCTGCTCATCGTATAGTATTGAAGCTATACGAAAGCACGGAGTTCTAAAAGGTCTCATCCTGGGATTCTTCCGCATCGGTCGGTGCCACTCTCTGTTTACCGGAGGAGATGATCAGGTTCCGGATATCGTAAGCTGGAAACAGATCAAAGCTGATTACCATCATTATCGTGACAGAGGCTAGTTCCCATTCGTAGACAGTTCCCTGATAAACGGTATGAGTACATTCAATGCCCGTTCATTATGCCCGCCCTCAGGAATAATAATGTCGGCATAAGCTTTCGTCGGTTCAATGAATTCAAAGTGCCCGGGTCTTACGACTTCAAGATACTGCTGTATCACAGACTCCATCGTCCTCCCCCTATCTTGTACATCTCTGTTCAATCGTCTGATGAACCGAATATCATCGGGAGTATCAACATAGAGTTTCAAATCCAATAAATCACGAATCTTTGCGTCATAGAGCACCATCAGCCCCTCAATGATAACTAGTTGCTTTGGCTCTACATTCACATACTCTTCTTTACGGTGATGATGAACAAAATCGTACTGCGGCATCATGATGGGTTCTGAGTCCTTCAAACAGCACAGATGCTCATAGAACAATGCAGTATCAAAAGCTTCCGGATGGTCAAAGTTGAATGCTGTGATATTCTCGTTATTGATATATTCTGCTGACTTATAATAATTATCCTGTGGTACAAAGGTAAAGTCAGGGACAATTTCAGAGATCTTACGTACTATCGTAGATTTCCCAGAGCCAGATCCCCCGGCAATACCAATAATCTTGACACTCTTATTCACACTTCTCCCCTCTTATTCAGGACTTCTGCCCAATAATAGCTGAAATCTTAAACTTCTTACAGGAAAGAATACCTGTTTTCGATACAATTGTCTAAAGAAAACAGGTATAATATAGTCATATAAAGAGCGGGACCCCATGAAAAACATACGAACCGGTAAGAATATATGTATACTGATACTCAT
Organism: uncultured Spirochaetales bacterium; assembly: GCA_964473495.1. GTDB lineage: Bacteria > Spirochaetota > Spirochaetia > CAKZLE01 > CAKZLE01 > JAIPFY01. Next base: position 3,196 of record CAYYPJ010000173.1, on the reverse strand, counting down.
CCTGATGACAATCTGTGCTTCTGCGTATGCTGAGGATCTTGTACTAGCCAGTTGGAATATCAGGATCCTCTCAAACAAAAGCAGGTCTGATTCCGAACTGACATCTATTGCATCCATCATCAACCGATATGATATCATCGCAATTCAGGAAGTACGGGATACCATCGTCCTAGACCGGCTCCGAGAGAGACTCCCCGCAAATTGGGATTATATCGCATCAAAACCGGTTGGGCGCGGAGTAAAAGAGCTCTATGCATTCTTTTACCGTACTGATAGAGTTACCCCGATAACAGCAGTGATGACGCTTGAAGATCCCGATGACCACTTCATCAGAGAACCAGCTATCGCTTCATTCTCTACCTCATCGTTTGACTTCACCCTTGTCACGATCCATGTCATCTATGGACACTCTGTAGCAGAACGAAGAGAGGAGGTCTCTCTACTGGATGATGTACTCACTCTTGTAGATGGTGAGAATGGAGCAGAAGAAGATGTCATTCTCCTTGGAGACTTCAATATGGATGCGGATGATGAGAGCTGGCAGATACAGGGATACATCCCTGTGATCTCACCTACCCAGATGACGACTGTCACCGATACAAGCAGTTATGATAATATCTGGTTGTCTGAGGCTCATACCTATTGCCATGAGTTCAGCCATCTGAACGAGATCTACCGCTTTGATGAAGAAGTCTTTGGAGGTGATGACGATACAGCAAAATTGATCTGTTCTGATCATAGACCCATCTCCGTTGTCTTCTCATCAGATTCAGATGACGATGGTGAAGGTGACTGGGATCAACAGTCATATAGATTCGCCCCTGATGCAAATCCTGCCTCCACACCGAATGATAAGTTATCACATACAACTGATTCACTCTATATTTCCCGGGTGATAACCTCTCCAACCATTGATGAGAGTATCTATATCTACAATCCTACTGATCATGAGATATCACTTCATGATTGGCGATTAGGGGACAAGAACAATCCCAAAGCCTATCACTTCTCTGAGGATGCCATAAGGGCAGGCTCTTATCTGGTCATTACTCATACAAAACTCAACTTCCAGATAAACAATCATCATGAGATCATATATCTCTATGATGACCGAGGGACACTTATCGATAGATGGGCAGAGAACTGATACAAAAGAGAAGAAATCAAGCGTGACTGAATAGAAAAGGGGATCTGCTCATCACAGATCCCCTTTTCGGGCTGGGCGGATTCGAACCGCCGACATCTTGATCCCGAACCAAGTGCGCTAGCCCCTGCGCTACAGCCCGAGGGGCTCGGGAGCGACGGGGATTGAACCCGTGATCTCCGGCTTGACAGGCCGGCGCGATAACCAGCTTCGCTACGCCCCCTCGATTTTGTTCGCCTCCCAATATAAAACAAAGAGTCTTCACATGTCAACTACTCTTTCAATTGACACTTTATACTCTACATGGTATTTTTTGAAGCTATAATACATACGATATTTGTAACAAAAAGGATCGCATATGTCATCTGAGAAAAAACAAGATAATGTAAAAGTATTGAAGAAGAATTCGAATAACGGAAAAGACAGGCATAATCTAACCTGGATATTGAGCGTCATCTTTCTGATATTGGTAGTTGCAGTATTTGTTCTCAGCCCAGTAGCTCGTGCATTCGTTCCAAGCAAAGATTCTATAGTCTTTGGAGAATTTGATGGTAAACCAATCGAATATGCACCTGGGAACTACTTTTATGACCAACAGCAACGTATCGCATCTAGCTGGAAGGAAGATAAGACTGATAAGAACTACAAATGGCAGATCTATCAGATATGGAAGAAGGCATTCGATAACACTGTCATCCATACAGCGATAAGTATGGATGCAAAGAAAAGCGGGGTCTTCGTAACAGATGATGCCTTAGATTCCTATCTACTCAAGTACGGTCCCTATATTGATGAGAATGGTAAATTCAGCTCTGAACTCTACGCTGAAACCTCAGACACTCAGAAACAAACCATACGAGATTCTGTCCGTGACTCGCTTCTATACCAGACTGTTATCAATGATCTATTTAGTTCAGTGACCTCTCCCAAAGAGATTGATTTCATCAAGACTATGGCAAAGAATGAAAAGAGCTTTGACTATTTAGTGTTTCCCCTTTCTGATTATCCTCAAGAGCGGGTAGTTGCATATGTTGAAGCCAATGCACTCTCATTCACTGAGTTGAATATCAGTATGATCACCCTTGAGGCTGATGATGAGGATGCTGCAAACAGCATCTATTCCAAGTTGACGGCTGGTGACGTCCTCTTTGAAGATGCTGCTCGCAACAACTCGATTGATGGATTTGCTAAGGATGGCGGAGAAGCAGGATGGTTACCCTTCTACGATATTACCCAGATCTTTGATAATGACGATAGTGCTCATGAACTTTTCTCTCTTGCCCCTGGTAGTTTGAGCAAACTCTACAAGACACAATATGGTTATACTATCTTCCGCGTCAATGAAGGACCAAGACTACCGGATCTTAAAGATGAAAAGAAACTTGATACAATCAAGAATTATATGATTCAGAAGAAAAGAAAAGTAGTAGAAGACTATATGAGATCAAAAGCTGAAGAATTTGCCGCTTTAGCTGACTCCAAGGGATTCAAAGCAACCGCGGCAGAGATGAATCTTGCTGTACATTCAGTTGCCCCGACACCGCTCAACTACAATTCAGCCTCTTTCATGCAGTCGTTCACTCATACAGATACCGATCAGTACCTCACATCGATCATCGCTGATGCTAGTGCACTCAAGTCACTTTACAATACTCCGGCAGAGTCTCTCTCTCAACCATTGACGACTGACAGTGGAGTCATCCTGGCATACTGTACAGGAGATGTCACAGTAGCTGATGAGGACATGCCGCTCTCACAGTTTTACCCGTATCTTGTTCAGCAGGTCAATCAAAATCAATTCACCAAAACAATATTCTCTTCTGATAAGCTTACTGATAATTTTCTCACGGTATTCTTTGCAAAGATCCTTAAGGATAGCTAATCATATAAGCTGCTGATCAGACTCTATAGACAAAGAGAAGCTGCCCGGTTCATCAAACCGGCAGCTTCTCTTTGTCTATCACTCTTTACTCTCTTTACCTAAATTCCTGCGCAGATTGTAACGAGTGATTGAATTCTTCCTTATTTTATACTCTAAAATCATTGATTTTC
>CAYYPJ010000172.1:0-5597 GCA_964473495.1 uncultured Spirochaetales bacterium | reverse complement strand
CATGATATACTATATCTGTAATATATTACTCTTTTTGGGATAGGTGATGAATAAAACTATAAAACAGGAAACTACAAAAAGTATAAGAAAAGTTCTTTCCCGGTATGAACGACTCTGTTCACTCTCTATTTTGCTGCTCAATTCCGTAGGTGAAGTTCTTGACGAAGAAGATGATGGGACAATGCAGTATGATTTCCAAACATATCTTAAGAGGGCAAGACCTTTACCTGTTGCAGATGTGCAGGGCATAGAGACTTTGGAACCTGCGATAAAAGGATTACTTGCCTATCAGTCAGAAGAATATGGTACAAATGTCTTTTTTCCTGTACAGCTGGATGCTCTTTCTTCAGGGTTTATTGTGGTGTTCGACTTTAGATTAGTTGACGAGCAGCAAAGTACTCCCGCTTCTATGGTGAATACTGGTTTTCACCTGTATACTGCAACTTATATAGTAAATCTTTTTACTGTCTTACGTGCTTGTGTTGTCGATTCTACTGAATGCATTTCACTGAAGAGGACTACACAAGAAAAAATAACGAGCGATAGGAAAACCGTTATAGAGTTTCAGTTGCTCATGAGACTCTGGAAAGCCGGTAGATGGTACTATACTATTGAGACTCAGCAAAACAGTATAGATGAGAATTGTAAGGAAATCTATGGGGTTCCTGATTCTACTGATATTGAGAATTTTACCGACTATTTTGAAGAACATGTCTTCCCAGAGGATAGAGAAAGAATAAACGTGATTATGGGCGAGTACCTTTCAGGGAAAACAGACATATATCATGTGCTGTTTCATTTTCATAGTGAGACCAAAGGAATAATCTGGATTGAAGGAATTGGAGCTGTCGGTGAATATAGTGCAGATGGCAAGCCACAGACCATCATTGGTTTGAATCGTGATATCACGGAGTATGAGAAACGTCAGCAGGATCTATTCAAGACAAATAACGTGCTTTTTTCTCTTTTAGAGAATATGCCTTCAGGTGTGTTCTGGAAGGATCTGAATTCAGTATATCTTGGGGCTAATGATGTGTTTGCACATAATGTCGGCTTATCCTCATCTATTGAAGTAATTGGAAAGACCGATAAAGAACTGCCTTATGTCAGTGAGGATTTTGAGCATTTTCGAGAACAGGATATGGAGGTCATTCACACTAAGAAACCTGTTTTTGATGAGATTTATTCATTACATAGGGAAGATGGACGGCCGGGGTGGTCATATACGAATAAAGTTCCTCTGATTGATGATGAGGGTGAGGTCATTGGCCTGTTGGGGGTCTATACGGATATCTCAAAATTGAAATGGACTGAATTGCAGCTTTTGGATAGAGAGCGAAATTTACAGGCTATCCTGAACTGTTCAAGTGATATCATCATGATTGTCGAGTCTGATTTTACCATAGAGTATATTTCACCTGCAGTTGAACAGATCCTCGGATATACAACAGATGAACTTCTGCATACCAGTATACACAAATTGATGGTTGATGAAGCTTATGAAGAATTCATTGAGAGGATGAATCAGCGTATCAAGGATGCATCATACTCAGATAAAGAACAAGTATCTTCCCCTATAGCAAAGATGCATGCTTCGATTGATATGAGAACACGGGATAGTACAATTCTTACGATGGATATGATATTAACGCCGCTTATTGATGGGGGAAGTGCCCTGACACGATATCTGGGTGTCTTTCGTGATATAACCGAGCAGCGTAGGCTTCAGGAAGAGCTTCGCCAGTCACAAAAGATCGAGGCTATCGGGCGTCTTGCCGGAGGGGTCGCTCATGATTTCAACAACTTACTTCAGGTTATCCTTGGGTATAGTGAACTCCTTGGTGATACGATCTCTAAAGACACGTATGGATCTGCCATGCTCTCCTCTATCATTGATGCAGCCACACGAGCCGGTATATTGGTTGATCAGCTGTTGAAGTTTAGTCAGAATGAACAGTTTGTCTTAGAAAAGCTGGATCTAGGGAGGTGTATCGACCAATTGATTCCATATTTGACTGATTTCGTGAGTGATAGGGTGACCATCACTTTAAAGAAAAAAGACGGTCTTCCCCCTATCTATGCAGATGCGTACCGGGTGAAGCAAATCTGTATCAATCTCTGCATGAATGCAGATGAGGCAATGCCGGAAGGCGGGGCTATAGATATTGTAATTGATGAAATAGTCTATGATTCCCCTGTATCTGTATATGGTGAGTCCATGCCTTCCGGAAGATATATATATTTGGAGTTCAATGATACTGGTGTCGGGATAGATAAAGAACAGCTTGACATGCTCTTTGAGCCTTTTTACACAACAAAAGAGTTGGCACAAGGAGTCGGTTTAGGGCTTGCGATGGTCTATGGAATAGTAAAAGAGCATAAAGGGTACATCAAGGTTTCAAGCAGTGTCAACGAGCGGACAAGATTTACTATCTATTTTCCGGTAGAGAGTGATATCTGATGCAGGAGTTCCTCTTACCCGAGGGTCCTTAATTGCTCTAGAATCTCATTCGGATAATCTGGTAAAGCCCCTTGTTTACTAATGACATGGTTTGCGAGTTTTGCAGCAAACACTGCAGAGGCAGAAACATCTCCAGTCTTGTGGAGTGCTCTCATAAAACCTGCCGAGAAGCTGTCTCCGGCTCCAACGGTGTCAACAACGGGAATGGTTTCGGGTACTATATGTCCGGTATCCTTTTTTGAGAAGTAGTAGGCACCATCTTTACCGCATGTCAGCAGCATAATTCGTATCGGATACGTTTTGTGTAAACGGGTGTAGAATTCTGTCGGCAATAGTTCCTCTCCGTAGAGCATCGTGGAAATGACCGGCAACTCTTCATCGTTCAATTTGATTATAGTGGTATAGACTAATGAATTCTTCAGTGTCTCTTTTGAGAAGAATCTTTGTCGAAGGTTAACATCAAAGAACGTGTCATTATATGAAGTATGTTCAAGTAGATCTAATAGAAAAGATGAGTTTTCTCTGCTTCTTTGGGCGAGTGATCCATAATAGAACACATCATAGTGCGTGTTCATTAGCTCGTCTACGTGTACATCATCTAATGCTATATGATCCCATGCACTATATTCGATATGATAGCTTGGGATCCCCTCTTGCAGGGTAACTTCTACAGTCCCTGTCGCATAGTTGTTCTGGGAGATGAATCGGGGATCTACCCCATGTCTGGTGATCTCTTGGATGGCTCGTGTACCTAATGAATCATGTCCTACTGCACTAACAAGATAAGACGTCGCCCCAAGTTTTGCACTGTGTCCGGCAAAATTTGCAGGTGCACCTCCAAGATAATGTACGCCTTCAATATGATCAAATAAAAGCTCGCCAAAACTCAGTACCTTCATGATTAGTCTCCTTAACATCTTTAGGAACTATACACTTTATTCTATTATCGGTTCAAGAACACTGTGTGATCTCTTATGTGATAACATAGTCGAAAGATATCTCAGTTCAATAGGGTAATATTGTGTCTGTGAAATCTTAACAGTTCATGATACACTGGTGCTATGGGAATACTCATACCGTTCTATATAGATCCATTGTATGTACCTGACCATGAACGAGTATCAGATTGGGAGTATCTTGCCAGTATGCGGGGAATATATCCTAATGTGCCGATCACTGTGATCATAAATCCACAGAGTGGTCCAGGCGATGCCTTTCAGGAATCATATCTGCAGGGGATTATCACCCTTCAGCGAGCAGGGATAAGAGTTCTCGGCTATGTGGCTATGGGATATATGGATCTCAGTGATGAATATATAACCATAATGAAAAACAGGTGGTTCTCCTGGTATCCTATGATCAATGGATTGTTTTTAGATGAGTTTCCCTCTGTCTTGTCTCTGAATCTCCTGCAGCGCTGCAATAGCTTGTTCTTTGGTGGTAAGACAGATGGTCGTATCATGGCGATAAATCCGGGGACAGCCTTGGAAATAGCACCATCGATCAAACGTATTCCTTTCCATATGATAGTATCATGGGAAAACCGCACATATCCTGATATACAAATCACCCTCCGGCAGATTGAAATGATTTCCCATCTTGAAGAACGTCCCGATCTTGGTTGTTTGGTCTTAGAACAACCGGTGCGTCGTAGAATCATAAAGCAGACGGTCTTTCCCCTCTATGATTGGTATTTTGTAACTCCATATACTGTTGGGCAGAATCCATGGGGAATGCTGGAAAGGGGAAAGCTGCGTCTGCTTCTCAAATTACAACAACTATCTCACTAGGGTCCCTGATACGTACGTATGTGAGCGGCACATACCTCAAGATATAGAGATGATGAGATTATGGGATTATAAGAAGGAACAACATTGTGTGGATCGTCCAGTATCGCTGATCAAAAGCTGCTTTAATGTGAACTTTGCAAAAAAGTTGCACTCAAATACCAGATAGGCATCAGAAAAGTCAATTCCCATCGATGTTCAGAAAGTTCATTATTTCCTTGTAGCTTTTGCCACTCTTGATGAAAGCTTTCATTATTGCTCTTGCTTGATACGCTCTTTTGCTTTCCATGAGCTCTTCCAGATTCTTAGCAATCGCATCATACTTGAGTTATGCCTTCACCAGTGCATCCTGTGCCCTCGTAATCTCAGAATTACTAGAAGCAAGCGTCTTCATCCTCGCCATTCTCTTCACCTCCATCCTCATCGGTAGCATCCATCATGGAAGCTCCATCCGCAAGTAGCCTTCCAATCTCTGTGGCCTTGAGCCTGACATACTCATCATCAAGGCCGAAAGCATTCAGGATGGTCTTCTGCCGCTTCGTCACAGCGTGATCCAACCGGTACATACCGTTGTTTCTTCTGACCATCTCGATCTTTTCCAACTCCCTGATGGCATCAGGAACGGTCATGTAGTTGGGTTTTGCTTCCATCCTAAACAGCTCTTCCTTCAGAAGTGTGTAGATTCTGTTTCTGATGATCAAGGCCACGAACTCGATGAATATCTTTGCTGAGATCGAGTTCTCCGAATGCACCCTCATGCTCCTTCCCCCAATGAACGTCTTGTCTCCGCTGAACAGCTTCTCCGAGGCGTCTCTCCCCTTATAGATGACAAGGGCATCCTCTGCGGTCATCTTCTCCGATGTGACGATGCAAAAATATCCACAGAGATTGAGGTGTTCCTCAATCACTTGTGCCTTCTCCCGCGCATGGAGAAACCTCCCATCCTTGTCGTGGTAGAGGTCGAAGTAGGAGGTGTAGCGTCTACTGAACGTAACAGACTGCCCTTCCATCCGCCTGAGAAACTTTTTGTAGCTATCGATCTTCTGCTCCAGCTTTTCTCTCTCTGCAGCTTGGCGTCCGGCATTGTAATAGATGTGGAAGTAACGATCTCTACCGTCATCCGCATACAGCTTTTGCTTGACAGTGGTCCCATAGACCCTGTAGGCCCTGATGGAACAAGCCCTAGCAGTCTCAAAAGTATGCCTCTTGCTCCTCACGAGTTCAGAGACAAGGGCTTTCATACCCTTGACCATAATGATGAAGCAGTAGTCATGCTCATCCAGGTAACGGATATTTTCCTTGCTGAAATATCCTCTGTCCAGGATGAATCCGATCCGTTTGTAGCCGTA
>CAYYPJ010000171.1:0-5603 GCA_964473495.1 uncultured Spirochaetales bacterium | reverse complement strand
TTTGCTGTCATGAACTCTTACTCCTGTAGATTCTGGTTGGTTAAATCAGGGTTGATATCGCAGAGAAAGGCAAACCTCTCACCGGTGAAGAACTCCTCAATCTCCTGTTGTGTAGCTAGCGCGTAGGGATACTCAGGATTATCAGTTAACTGAGATACTGCCTTGCGCCAATCTCTTACTGCACGCTCGACGATCGCCGCTACAAAAACTTGCATCGTTTCCTCTGTCATGATGCAACTCCTGCTAGCTCAGCTTTCACTGCATCGATTAATGCATCTTGAGTTTTGGCTCTACCGGAAAGCACCTTCATGACCCGCTCATCAATGGTACCAGTCGTGATAAGGTGCTGTACCACTACAGTCTGTGACTGTTGTCCTTGTCTCCAGAGCCTGGCTATTGTTTGTTGATAGAGCTCAAGACTCCAGGTGAGGGAGAACCAGACCAGACGGTTCCCCCCACTTTGGAGGTTGAGCCCATGACCTGCAGATGCTGGATGGATCAGTCCAACCTGGAGGTTCCCTTCATTCCATGATTGGATGCTCTTACTGGTATCCAAACAGGAGAAGGGGACCTTCAGCTTGTTCAGAAGTTCTGTGATCCTCTGCAGGTCATGCTTGAACCAATAAGCTACCAGCAGGCTATTACCATTTGCAGCCTCGATGATATCTTCTAAGGCATCGAGCTTTCGATCGTGAAATCCAATCGTCTGATTATCATCAGTGTAGACAGCTCCATTGGCCAGCTGCAGGAGTTTCCCAGAGAGACTGGCAGCATTCGCTGCAGTGATCTGCTGTTCAGGCAGTTTCAGTACAAGATCATTTTTCAAACCATCGTAGATTCCTTGTTCTTTCTCATTCAAGGTAACTTGGTACTCCGTACTGATAAGCTCCGGCATCCTAAGATGATCGGAGGCTTTCATAGAGATCGTGATATCACTGATAGCCTGGTAGATCTTATCCTCTGCTCCTGGAGCCAGCTTATAGCTGAATATGATCTGGCCGTTACGTTTATCAGGGAGAAAGTAGGTATTGCGATATGCGGTGATGAACCTCCCCAGACGGTTCCCCATATCAAGGAGCTTGAACTGAGCCCACAGATCTATGAGGCCATTGCTGGCAGGAGTACCTGTCAGTCCCACGATTCTCTTCACCAGTGGTCGCTTTTTCATGAGAGCCTTGAATCGCTTTGATCGATGATTCTTGAATGAAGAGAGCTCATCGATGACCACCATGTCGTAGTCAAAAGAAGCTCCGCTCTTCTCTATCAACCACTGTACATTCTCCCGATTGATGATGTAGAGATCAGCGGGGCTACTCAAAGCAGCCTGCCTCTGGGCGGTAGTACCAACCACCACCGAGGGGATCAACATCTCAAGATGATTCCACTTGGTGATCTCTGCAGGCCATGTGTCACGAGCTACCCGAAGGGGAGCAATGATCAGGACCTTTCTGATCTTGAATGAGTCAAAGAGAAGATCCATCAATGCCGTTAGGGTTATAATGGTTTTCCCAAGGCCACAGGCAAGAAGTACTGCTGAGATCTCATGCTCTTCAATATAGTTTGTCGCATATGTTTGGTAATTGTGTGGTGTATATTTCATTTGCTACCCCTCAATCATTTTTAATACTTTATTTAATTCATTATGAAATTTGGCATGTTCGGACTGAGAATTAAAAATTCTTAAATTGTCTCTTTGATTATTTCTGGGGTTTCCATCAATATGATGCACAACTTCATTTTTATTAAGAGGCCTCCCAAGAAGTTCTTCTGCAATCACTCTGTGCTCATGCCTTCCATAGAGTTTTTTATAGGATTTCCCTTTTCCAGTACCCAATCGAGATATTCTCAATTTTAATCTTGTATCAGGTGTCATTCTTGTAGGATTGAGTTTCTTATTGAGTTTTGTCATAGCTTCACTCGTTTTGGTGTGATCTTTCAATTCTTTGTATCGGTGTGGATTTTTTATTTTGTTACTGAATGCTGCTAAACACTCTCGACAACAAAAATTATGCCGTTTCATATGGTATTCATGTCTTTCAAATTCTTTATTACACCAATCACATTTAATGCGTATTTTCATCAAGTAGTTCTCCTATTTCTTCAGTTGAATCGATAACGTAGACCTTGAATCCAAGATCACGTAGCATCTCATGTCGGGCTACCTGTAAAGGCCTTGGCTTCTTTCCTGGAGCCTTCACTTCCACAAAGACAATCCTCCCAAAGGGGAGTAGGACCATTCGGTCAGGCATCCCATCAAAGCCGGGGCTGACCAGTTTAACAGCCCGACCTCCTGTATCTTTCACAGCTTTTACCAGCTGCTGTTCAATTGATTTTTCAAGCATTCCATATCTCCTCAACGGGATCTGCCAGATCAAACGCAGCATATGCTGCAGAAATGAAGTTGGTGATTAATTTTCCTTTATCGTGGTAAGCCGTCTTACTATTACAACTAATGAAATACCGCTCTCTCTGAGGTGATATTCGATTGATAATAACTCTGGATCCCCGATAGTAAAGAATGAAACTTCCATCGGAAAGTTTTATCCACTTCCTTCTAGGGAAGCGTTCTCTACGCTTAGCTCGGTTTTTCATGAGCCGATCTCTCTCTTTTGCAGCAAGAATGTCACCTTCCATGATTCCAGCACAGATACACCCGACTGAAACACGTTCGAAATAGTATTCATGCTTCATCACGTGCACAATGCGTACTCTATTACATCCACAGAGCTCGCAGGTGAATAGCTCAGCTTTCTCTTCAAGCCGATCATAAGTAGAAGAAATGACCCAACCATCCAATGGTGCGCCCCAATCCTTCAGTGTTTTATGGCATCTCGCGATATATGCGCTGTCTGTATATGTTACTAAGGTATTCATGTTATCTCCTATTGTTCCGAAGTCCGTTCTTATGCACCAAAAAACCCCTATACGTGTATATACGCGTATACGGGCCTGCCTCGCGCCCGTTATTGCTATATTTATGTATATTTATATATATAGTATTTAGTAAGAACATAAGAACTAATCCTTTGTAAATTCATTTCTGCTCGATAATTATGGGCTGTCCCCAACCCTGTACTGAAAATCAATGCAAGAACAAGAGAACACTTCAGGGTGTTCTCTTTGCTCTCACTATCTCGATAAGTACAATTAGCTATCTTTTGGTGGGGTGAATATGAATTGCGGTCCATAGAGTGGAACTCTCTCCTTGGCTTCTTTTCTCCTCCATCCAAGTTTTAAGAGTATTGCAATAATCTCAATTGAGTCTTTACGTTTCAGCATTGAGCGATCCTTACCAAACAACTCACACCAGACCTCCAAGGTGCATACTGAGGTACGTTTGCACTTCCCCGATGGTTTGCCATCTTCATAACCAAATCCATCAAAATAGGATCTCCTGTCACCCATATCCAACGTGTCCCAATGAGAGGGAATGGTGATCGAAAGAAAATCAGATATGAGTCCTTCACGCTCATCAGCCTCCATGGCATCACGCTGTTCACCTTTTGCCATAGCTTCAATTTCAGGATTCAGATACAGCTTTTCACCCTTCTGAACATAGTGCTTCACCTCAGCCCAGATCTGGTTCACCTCCTCATCGCTGATATCCCAGGGAAGCTTCTTTCCATGACCAGGAGTATTAACCGGCCAGAATCGACGGTTTCCCGTGACGTCTTTGAGGTATCCGCTCTCCGCATTCGTCGTGCCAATGAAGATGCACTGCCGGGGATGTGGCGTGGCACGCCTACCAAAGGCTGCACGGTAGATATCATTCTGGCGGGAGATGAAGGACCGAAGCGTTTCGGTTTCTGCTTTACGGAGTCCCGCCAGCTCTCCAATCTCCAGAATCCAATACCCTTGCAGTTTTTCTGCAGCGGTCTTGTCTTTGGTGTCACTGAGATTAAGACTATCGGAGTACCAGGGGTCAGCAAGCCTTGCTATCGTGGTGCTCTTACCAATTCCCTGAGGACCCCGTAATACCGGCATACTGTCAAATTTGCAACCAGGGGTTACCACCCGCTTGAGAGCAGCACATAGGGTCTTTTTAGAGACTTCTCTTGTGTAGAGGGTATCTTTAGCTCCAAGGTAGTCAATGAATACGAGTTCTGCTCGGATTACCCCATCCCACTGTGGGAGTGAGTCAAAATATTCTCTTATGGGATGATATGAGCGATCATCAGTGACTTTGGTTACCGCTATGTCATAGTTCCTAGATGAGAATGTCCCATAGTTTTTATCAATGTAGCTAATGAGTTGGGCATCATCTGCATCTCTCCAGAATTTGGAAGGATGCTGCCAAGGTACTTCTCCGATAATCTCAGTACCATCAAGCAGTTGATTGAATACGATGTGTTGTAGTGCTTTGTCATTTTCTAGAATGAGTGTGAGATTATGAAGAGAGTTTTTCAAGACAGTTGAACGTCTTTCATACTCCAATCCCTTTTTCCACTCATCATCTTCTGCTGAGAACTCCATTGAAGCGTGAGCCTGTTTTTCATTGAGCATGATTAACTTGACATGCTCATCCTTACTGGCTTGATCCTCCATAGCATAGAATGATTTTTTTGGATCATCATCACCGTACAGATGGATCCTCACCAGATCAAAAGCATTCAGCAGCTTCCCTGAAGCGGGATCACTCGCATGGTGGGAGAATACAAACTTGTCATCATAGACGACTACCCCGGCGCTTGAGTCTGCAGGAATATAATCATATCTGTCTTCTACTACAGAGGGTTCATAAATATCGCTAAGGAATGTCTCTATTGCGTCAGGGATGTTATAGGTTCTACAAAAGGCTCCAACAACCCCAGATTTAGCAAGTGGATCCTTTTGGCTCTTCATGGATTTCTTGATGACCTCAGACTGCCTGGAGCTCTTTGGCCACTGGGAAACATCCCGCCAATCGTGGTACTTCTCAAGATATGCATCGGGATCGAGGGGTACTCCTGGGTGATCAGAGAAGAAGAAATCTGCATTGGATGGGCAGCTTGCCCAGTACATCATACGGTTTGCCTGATAGGTGGAGTCATCGAAATAATCCATCCCGATCTCTTTGGCAATCATCCGCATGAGCGCTGGGTACTCATCCTCTGTTACCTCACGTGCAAACAGGATCACGATCCGGTAGCGCTGACTCTCAGGAGTATGGCTGTGGGTTGAGTAAATGAAGTACGTGTGATCAGATAAGGTAGCTGTTGCCTTCTCGATGAAATCCTCACCCTCTGCGATGTGATCGGCATCGAGGGTTCCGAGAGTTCTACAGGTGATATGCCCATTCTTTCGGATTCCGTTCTTGAGCCAGCCACCAACGAATCCACCCTGATCCTTTGCATCATCTCGACGTGATTTTGAGAGTTTTGGATATTCCTCTATAGTCTCAGTGGTACGAATGGGATTACGGTTACGAGTCATGATATCATCCCATGACATCTCGAGATTCTTGTACTTTCGATCTGTCTTTCTATTGCAGACCGCGATCTTGATATTAGAGTTCATAGGGACCTCCAGAGATATTCAGTTCGTTTGTGGTAATCATCTCCATTTGATCTGATAGTTTGATCTTTTCTTCGGTCATGATTCGGCCGAAAGTACCAGTATAGATT
>CAYYPJ010000170.1:0-5613 GCA_964473495.1 uncultured Spirochaetales bacterium | reverse complement strand
TGTGAAGAGCATGCAAAACTGACAGCGAGATCCTATGAACGCTACGGAAGAAATCCTCTGACAAAGAAACGCTATGGCTCTGCTTGGAGAAAGATCCGTGGGAAGTATCTGGATGAACATCCCTACTGTGAGATCTGCAGACAAGGAGGAAGAAGGACTCCTGCAAAGATCGTTCATCACATCAACCCGTTGAGTGAAGGGGGGACCAATGATGAAGAAAACCTCATGGCTCTGTGCTCATCATGCCACTCAAAACTCCACGCTGAACGTGGAGACAGGTGGAAAAACCGTGGGTAACTATATACTGTTTAACGGATAGGGGCATATAAATCTCTACAGCATATAGAGTTACAACGGGCAGGGGCCTTCGCGTGCAAAAACACGTATTCAAAGGGGGGATTAACCCCCTACATCAGGAGGCAGTGCAACATGGCGAAAGACGGCACGAACAGAGGCGGAGCCAGAGTTGGTGCAGGGAGAAAGCCGAAGGCGCTGACTGAGAAAATTAACGCAGGGAAGCAAGCAATCATTATTGATCTTCCGGGAGCTCCGGATCTCGCTGGAGCTGAGATGCCACCAGTGAAAGACTACATGACTGCTGTTCAAAAGAACGGTCAGGATTTCTGTGCGAAAGAGGTATATGAAGAGACATGGAACTGGCTTAAAGATCGACGCTGCCAAGAGTTGGTAAGTCCTCAGATACTACAACAGTATGCGATGTCTGTCGCCAGGTGGATCCAATGTGAGCGAGCGATCAGTGACTTTGGATTCCTTGCAAAGCACCCGACTACCGGGGCTGCTATTTCCTCTCCATATGTGATGATGAGCAGGGAATATATGAAGCAGGTCAACCAATGCTGGTACCAAATATTCCAGATCGTAAAAGAGAATTGCTCTTCTACTTACCAAGGAGCAACGCCACAAGATGATCTGATGGAACGATTACTGAAGGCTCGAAAAACGTAAGAGAAATCAAACGAATTCAAACATTTTGGAGGAATTCAAACATGAAAAACTACCTCACTTCAGAGAGTGTCACGCAAGGACACCCTGACAAGCTATGCGATTATATCGCAGACTCGATTCTTGATGCATACTTACGTGTTGATTCATGCTCACGAGTTGCTTGTGAAGTCATGGCAACCAAAGGATTGATCATGGTTGCAGGGGAAGTCACTTGCAGTCAGGAAATCGATGTGGAGCATACAGTACAGATTGCACTGAAAAGAACAGGATATGATCCGCATGATTTCACCATCAGTTTACATCTTCATACCCAAAGCCCAGATATCGCAGAAGGAGTCGATACAGCACGAGAAGTGAGAGACACTGATTTAGAAGCAGTAGAGCTCGGGGCTGGCGATCAAGGGACCGTTTATGGGTATGCGACAAACGAGATCTCGGCAGGTATTCCACTCCCGCTAGATCTTTCACACAAGATATGCAGAAGTCTTGATGTAAACCGCAAGCTAGGAACTATTCGTGGTATCAAGAGTGATGGGAAGGCTCAGGTGACCATCGAATACGAAGATGAGATACCAACAAGAATTGATACCATCGTTGTCTCACTCCAGCATGATAGGGATAAAGATCCAGAGCTCTTGCAGAAAGAGATCATCAGTTTGATCATCAAACCTGCGTGTGCTGACTTCCCCATCGATGAGGCTACCCAGATTTTTATCAACCCTTCAGGGAAGTTTGTTGCGGGGGGTCCTGCAGCCGATACGGGACTAACAGGACGAAAGATTATGGTTGATACCTATGGAGGGCTTGCGCTTCATGGAGGTGGGGCGTTCAGTGGTAAAGATCCCACCAAGGTGGATCGCTCTGGAGCCTATATGGCAAGATTCATTGCCAAGCATATTGTTACTGCAGGACTTGCCAAACGATGTGAGGTATCAATCTCCTATGCAATTGGGAAGGCAGACCCAGTGGCTGTCATGGTACACACCTTTGGGACAGGCAAGGTCAACGATGAGAAGCTCACCGAAGCAGTACTCAATACCTTTAGTCTCAAACCCTCCGATATCATAGAGGAGCTGAGATTACGAAATCCAATCTATAGCTTCACTTCCTGCTACGGTCATTTTGGAAACGCACTATTCCCCTGGGAACAGATCACTGAGGCCTATAAAGATTCACTCACAAGGAGAACTCGATCATGATCATTGAGAAGAAACCCATCGATGAGCTGCTACCAGCAGCATATAACCCACGTAAGGACCTGAAGCCAGATGATGTAGAGTATGAAAAACTCAAACGCTCGATCAAGCAATTCGGGTATGTGGAACCGGTGATCTGGAATAAACGTACTGGGTGCATCGTAGGAGGACATCAGAGAGTTAAAATTCTTAAAGATCTGGGGCTTACCGAACTGGATTGTGTAATTGTGGATCTTTCCATCGACCAGGAGAAGGCACTCAATATCGCCATGAATAAGATCAGTGGTGATTGGGACAAAGAAAAACTTGCTCTGCTCATAGCGGACCTACAGGGAGAAGACTTCGATGTATCACTCACCGGGTTTGATCCTGCAGAGATTGATGATCTGTTTAAAGATGCTCTCACTGACGGGATCCATGATGATGATTTCGATGTTGAAGAGGAGTTACAGAAACCTGCAATTACCAAGCTTGGCGACATCTGGACACTGGGTAAGCATCGACTCATATGTGGCGACAGCACTCAAGCAGAGACGTTCGATCTGCTCATGGCAGACAGGAAAGCGAACCTCGTGGTTACCGATCCACCCTACAATGTGAACTATGAAGGTCAGGCAGGCAAGATCAAAAATGATCATATGGCGCATGATGCATTCTTTCAGTTTCTCCTTGCAGCCTTCGAGCATACCGAATCACATATGGCAGATGACAGCTCCATCTATGTGTTCCACGCAGATACCGAAGGGTTAAACTTCCGAAAGGCATTCAGTGAGGCAGGGTTTTATCTCTCTGGTACCTGCATTTGGAAAAAACAATCCTTGGTGCTCGGGAGATCCCCCTACCAGTGGCAGCATGAACCAGTATTATTCGGGTGGAAGAAGAAAGGGAGACACCGATGGTACGCCGGTAGAAAGGAATCGACCATTTGGGAGTTCGATAAACCTCGAAAGAACACTGATCATCCAACAATGAAACCGGTGGCGCTTCTGGCCTACCCGATCATGAACTCTTCTATGAGTAATACGCTCGTACTTGATCCGTTCGGTGGTAGCGGTAGTACCCTGATTGCCTGTGAGCAGGCTGAGCGGATCTGCTGCACGATCGAACTTGAGGAGAAATACTGTGATGTTATCGTGAAGCGCTATAAGGAACTCGTTGGATCTCCTGAGGATATTACTGTTCAGCGTGATGGTCTGACCTACCGATATGATGAGCTAGATACAGAAGCATCATTGAGCAGAAATGGCGAGTAATTGACTTGATATCTATGGGAACATACGCGATTACTACTGTCTAGGAGGATCGTATATGAACGGTATGAATACGCATCGACTTAAAAGTTTACGAGACCAGTATCCGGTAGGATGTATCGTCGAACTGGTACACATGGATGATATCCAAGCACCACCAGCAGGCATGAAAGGACGAGTGATGCATGTCGATGATATCGGGACTATCCATGTAGCATGGAAGAATGGTTCCACCTTGGGAGTTGTTCCGGGAGTCGATATGATCAAGAAACTCACGCCATAACCTCTGGAACTATTCTATAGATGAGCTCATAGAGCTGTTAACTCGATTATCTCTTTAGTAAAGACCCTCTGGGGTCTTTTTTCATGCTTCAACAGGACAAGCTATGCGAACACTCAAAAAATATAAGCCTACTCGCTTTGCCGCGAAGAAATCAGTCTATGACCAGACGAAAGCTGACTATGCAGTCGATTTCATTCAATGCCTATGCCATACCAAAGGCATCTGGTCAGGAAAACCTTTTCTCCTCCTGGACTGGCAAGAGCAGATCATCAGAGACCTTTTTGGGGTCGTGAAACCCAATGGGTATCGGCAGTTTAATACCGCATACATCGAGATCCCTAAGAAGAACGGTAAATCAGAGCTTGCAGCAGCGGTAGCATTGCTGTTAACCTGCGGAGATTTCGAGGAACGGGCTGAGGTTTATGGATGTGCTGCGGATCGTCAGCAGGCATCGATTGTTTTCGAGGTTGCTGCGGACATGGTGCGCATGTGCCCGGCACTCAACCGACGAGTGAAAATCCTTGTAGCAACCAAACGGATCGTATTCTTGCCGACCAATAGCTTCTACCAAGTACTTTCGGCTGAAGCTTATTCCAAACACGGGTTTAATGTCCACGGGGTGGTCTTTGATGAGCTACATACCCAACCGAATAGAAAACTGTTTGATGTCATGACAAAAGGTTCCGGTGATGCGAGAACTCAACCACTATTCTTCTTGATCACCACCGCCGGTACTGACACACACTCAATATGTTATGAGCAGCATCAGAAAGCCAAAGATATTCTAGAAGAGAGAAAACACGATAGCACCTTTTATCCAGTGATCTATGGTTCACAGGAGGAAGATGATTGGACGAGTCCTAAGACTTGGAAGAAGGTAAATCCGTCTCTTGGGGAGACCATCGGCATTGATAAGGTAAAAGCAGCTTGTGAGAGCGCACGAGATAATCCAGGAGAGGAGAATATCTTCCGGCAACTGCGGCTCAATCAATGGGTAAAACAGGCGATACGGTGGATGCCAATGGAGAAATGGGATCTCTGCAATTTTCCGGTAGATCTTGATGCACTTGAGGGACGTGTGTGTTACGGGGGATTGGATCTCTCATCATCAACTGATATCACCGCCTTCGTACTCGTATTCCCACCGCAAGATGATGAGGATAGGTTTTATGTACTACCCTACTTCTGGATACCAGAGGAGACTGTGGGCCTCCGAGTAAGACGAGACCATGTACCGTATGATCTGTGGGAGAAAAATGGTCACATCGAGACCACAGAAGGGAATGTCGTTCATTACGGGTATATCGAGAAGTTCATTGAGAACCTAGGAATGAAGTATAACATTCGTGAAATCGCCTTCGACCGATGGGGTGCTGTACAGATGGTGCAGAACCTTGAAGGAATGGGATTCACAGTGGTGCCCTTTGGTCAGGGGTTCAAGGATATGAGCCCTCCAACCAAGGAACTCATGAAGCTAGTCCTTGGAAAAGAACTGGCTCATGGGGGGCACCCGGTACTCAGATGGATGATGGACAACATCTTCATCCGAACTGACCCTGCTGGGAACATCAAACCAGATAAAGAAAAGTCTACTGAAAAGATCGACGGTGCAGTTGCTACGATCATGGCACTTGATCGTGCTATTCGGTGTGGTAATGACACCAGTGCCTCTGTCTATGACGGGAGAGGTATCCTGTTCATCTAGTAATGAAGGAGACACCATATATGAATCTCATAAGTAGGTTTTTCACCAGATCGCGTGATACGCCACAAAACAGGACCTCAGGGTCCTCCTACAGTTTTCTCTTTGGCGGATCGACTTCCGGGAAGGCGGTAAACGAGCGATCGTCTATGCAGATGACCGCAGTCTATGCATGTGTGAGGATCCTCGCAGAAGCGATAGCCTCTCTTCCACTAC
>CAYYPJ010000169.1:0-5622 GCA_964473495.1 uncultured Spirochaetales bacterium | reverse complement strand
GGTAGTGATATTCTTCTGCTTCTCCTGGTCTGGCAGGTACTATTTTCTCAACAAGATGGGCAAACTGCTTGATGAAAGGCATGAATAGCAGGGCGTTTATCACGTTGAAGACTGTATGGAACATCGCTAGGTGCTGCGGCAGGGAGGAAGAGTTTTCTATACCGAATACCGGCCCCGGTACGATAAAGTCAATAAAGCGCAGAAATGGATTGAAGAGTAAGATCACCCATATAGTCCCTATGATGTTGAACAGAATATGAGCTCGAGATGCCCGTCTTGCTGCAATACTTGTTCCCAGAGATGCAAGATATGCTGTTATGGTGGTACCGATATTCTGTCCAAGTACCAGTGCCGCAGCTGCAGAAAAATCGATCCAGCCTGAATATGCCATCGTCAGCGTGATAGCCATTGCTGCTGACGATGATTGTACAACTGCAGTGACAACTATACCGATACCGACAAAGAACAGTAAATTCAGAATGCCGCTGCTGCTCATGTGTTGTATGAAGGTAAGGATCTCCTGATGGTCTTTGATATCAGGGACAGAGTCCTTTAAGAAGCCCAACCCGAGAAATAAGAGACCAAATCCAATGAGAGCCTCTCCGAAATCTTTATGTTTTAGTCTTTTTACAAAAAGGAACGGGAATCCAATAGCTATAACAGGTATTGCCAATGCACTGATGTTTATCTTAAACCCAAGAATAGCGACAATCCATCCAGTTACGGTGGTACCAATATTGGCTCCAAGTATCACGCCTATAGATTGGGTCAGATTCATCAGATTCGCATTAACAAAACTTACGATCATAACGGTAGTCGCAGATGATGACTGGATGATCGCTGTGATCATGAAACCAGTCAAGACTGCTACAAATCGATTTCCTGTCATGAACCTGAGAATCGACTTCATTTGGTCGCCGGCTGTTTTCTGAATACCTTCGCTCATGATCTTCATGCCATAGAGGAAAAGTCCAAGACTCCCGATGATCTGTAATATTTGTCCTAATATGTTCATATGGCGAAATGTTAGCAATAGATGAGGATTATGTAAATACCATGAGAATTGAGATGGTATCGTAATATGATGATTTAACAGAAAATTAACATACTATGGCATAGTTTCCTTTAGTGATCCCTGTTTCTTATTATTTGGGACCGAACAATGAGTCCGAGGAAGGTGATGAGATAGGGGAATCCAAGGAAGAGTGATGCCGGTAGATCGAATTGACCTTGAGCAAAGTTCGCCGTCATCTCTGCGGCAGAGAAGAAGATCGTCGCATAGATGAGACCTGATAATTTTCGATCACCCAGATAAATAGCGGCAAGAGCCAACCATCCCTTCCCTGATGAGATATTTGGTACAAACGCATGGATCGTAAGGGTTAGGAATGTCCCGGAGAGACCGCACAAGAGACCGGAGAATCCAAAAGCCAGGATTTGAATACGATCAGGATCACCACCACGAATCTGCAATGCCCTTTGATTAAGACCGGAAGCTCTCAAGGTAAGTCCTGCTTTCGTTTGATAGAGTATGATGTATGAAGAGATGTAGATGAGCACTATGAGAAGAGAAAAGATCCATACCAAGGTATTGAAAGAGAAATACGAGGCGGATTGTAGATGCAGGACCCCGCTTGTAGCAAAGAACTTGTTTGATAAGAGTGCTATAAATCCAGGGATCAAGAGATTCATTGCAAGTCCTGTGATGAAGATATTACCCCTTAATCTGGTTGTGAGCGATGCAAACAGAGCAGCGATGACAGCCGGAACGAGTGCTGAGACGATGAAAGTGATGAGATATGACGAAGTGGTGAACATCACCAGATATGCAGAGAAAGCTCCCAGGAGAATCAAACCCTCTAGAGCAATATTGAGTTTCCCCGAGATATCGGTCATGTATCCGCCAATTGCGGCAAGAAGGATTGGAATCCCATATGAGATGATAGAACTGATCATAATCTCTTCCTTAGAGTAGGGAGCAGCTGCAGGGTGATCAATAGGAGAATAATGCCTCTGATCACGATACTGAGATCAAAACTTATCGAACTGCCTGCCATGGCCGTCCGTATCCCGGTCTCTAACCAGGCAAGAAGAAGAGCGGCAGGGATAGTGAGAAGCGGGTTAGTACCGGCAATCAAAGCGATGGTGATCCCATTCCAACCATATCCGGCAGTGAAGTCTACGATTGCCGCATGTTGTGTTGAGAGCACCATCAAGGCACCTGCTAATCCATAGCAGGCTCCATTGATAAGGAGGGGAAGAATGGTATAGCGCCTGTGTGATATGGATCCGAATCGGGCAAAAGAGGGATTAGCGCCAGTAACACGTAATTCATATCCCCCCGGCGTTCTATAGAGATAGAAACTCAGGATGCCGGCGACAATGATCGCGATGAAGATCGCCGGAGTGAGATTTGACGGATGGAGTATCGACGTAAGGTAAAATGAAGCAGGGATTTCTTTTGTTGTCTGAAGATAACTTTCGGTATCGCGAAGGGGATCGGCAATAAGAAAATTCACGAGTGATACCAGTGCCCCGGAAAGCAGGAATGATGAGATAAGCTCATGTATATGGTAGCGATGGAGGAGAACCCCCGATATTCCGGCAATGAGGGCACCAGTCGCCATTCCTGCAAGCATGATCCCAAGACTACCGAAAAGACCCGATCCCGCAGGAAGTACCAGCCCTGTCAGAGCACCTACCAATCCTGAAGTATAGATCTGTCCTTCTCCTCCAAGATTGAATAGACCTGCCTGGAATGAGATTGACATGCCTGCCCCGCACAGGATCAGAATTGCTGTAGTCGACAGCATGTTCCCGAAGGTATAGGTATTCGAGAACGGCCCAGTGATAAGGTTCTTCAAAGTCTCTAATGGATTGGGGGTCAACACCATCAGAAGGAGTGTGATAGCCAGAACTGAAGCGCATAATACACAAGCAGTATTCAGATATCTTCTCATAGCATGAGCCTCCCTATATCCCGGGCAGTAAGATCCTCATGATTCACCAGGACATCCATAAGATGTCCTCTACGCAGTATTGCTATCCTGTCAGCTTCATCGAGTGCTGTGGGGACTTCAGATGTGAAGAATAAGACAGCCATTCCTGCTTTTTTTTGTTTCTCTATGGCATTAAAAAGGGTCTCGCGCGTTTTGATATCAAGTCCCCATGAGATATCAGCACAAATAAGTACTTTAGGGGAATGGTAGAGTGCCCGTGCGGTGATTAATTTCTGAATATTTCCTCCGGAGAGGCTTTCAAGCGGATGATAAGCTTTCCCTGTGATGGAGAAGGAGTCAATGACATTATCAGTGAGCTCTGTGAGTGCAGACTTCTTAAAGATGGGAATCGGTATGTGTCTTTTCCCTGGAAGGGGAATCTGCCAGGTGTAGCGTGGGTCTCTTCTCATGTTGATCAACAGATTCTCAGTCACATTCATCTTGATAGAACTCCCTATAGACAACCTGTCCGATGGTACATATCCTACCGTATAGCGGTCACGACAGTAATGTGGTTTCCCTACGAATGCTATAGTACCATGAGTCAACCTGAACCTGTTCCCATTCTGGCCTGATACCAAGGATTCGAGAGCTCTCAACCCATTGTCTCTGATTCCCACGACTGCCACAGTCTCTCCTGCATAGACTTTGAGTGAAATATCATACACCTGATTCTGTGTGTCAAGATTTCCCCCTGATACATGTGAAAGTCTTATACGTGGTTCTTCGCCGGATGAGTGAATTGCAGGGACTCTTTCTTCGCGGTCTTTTCCATTGCGAAGCATAAGTTTCTTATCATGATTCCCCATGATCAATTGAGCGAGCATATCTCTAGAGAGATCATCCGCAATGAATGTCCCCTGTTTCTTTCCGTTTCGCAGGACTGTGATATAGTCACCGAAGGAGAGGGCGTCCTGTATATTGTGAGTAATGACAATGATTGTTTTCCCTTCCTGCTTTAATCTCTGTGCTGTCTGGAGTACGTTCAACAGCGGTTCATCAAGGATGAACAGTTCTGTATCCCTGCTTATGAGTGTCATCAGAGCAGTGAGTTGTCTTGCTTCTGCACTGAGGTGGTCGACGCGTTCATCAGGATTACATGTAATCCGGTATTTCTCACAGATTTCTTGTATGTGCGTATCTATCTCTTGACGTTGTATGATCTTCCATGATGGTAGAGTCTTCATTCCAAGAATGAGATGCTCTCGTACCGTAAGAGACGGAAAGAAGTGCAGGATTTGGTGAATCATACCAATACCGGCATTCAGAGCGTCTTCGGGGTGCTTGAAAGATATCTCATTGCCCCGAAGAACGATGGATCCGGAGTCAGGGGCGAGGTCACCGGAGAGGATCTTCATGATGGTAGACTTACCAGCTCCATTCTCTCCCACTATAACATGCGTTGTTCCCTGTTCTATAGAAAGCCCAATATCATTGCATGCGTGAACGCCGTTTGAGGAATAGGTCTTATGTATGTCTTTCATCACTAAGAATGGAGATGATCCTTCTCCGATGTGCATTCCCTTACCTTTAACCCTGATTTACTTCATCGACTCAATAAACTGATGCTGCATAGTACGTATTTCTTCAGGGACTGATTCTTTATAGGTCTCATCATCTTCAATGAAGGTGACATATCCCTGATCAATACCGACGGTCACTGCCGTACCAAAAGGCAGAGTCCCTTCAATAGCCTGTTTCACGGTCTTATAGGTTGCCGTATCTTGTCTGATTGAAGTGGATCCTACCACAGTCCCCGGCTGCAGGGCATAGCCGTTTGTGTCATACCATAGTACATAGGTCCCCAGATCATGTGATGTAGTGAGTATCCCCTGATTGGCCCCCCCCGCTATGGCAAGGATCACATCAACGCCGCTGTCTATCATCGATCGGGCTAGTTCTGAGCCCTTTGCGGCATCATACCAGTTCCCAACGACCCGAAAGTCGACATCAATCGCATTATCTACCAAATGGGCTCCCTCAATGAATCCTGGAAGAATCAGTTGGGTCATATCAGGATACTCCTGTCCTGCGATCAACCCAATTTTCAGATCATCTGTGACTCCCTTCATACTACTTGTTGTGATAAGGCCTGCCTGATAACCGGCAAGTATAGCTTGTTGTCGTTGATCGTAACGAAGTGTATAGATATGATCGTTTCCTTCCAGGTATCCATCCATCACGACGAAGTGCTGTTTAGGGAATCGGGCTGACACGGTGGCACATATTGCAGGCATAGCCGGATTTGATGTGATGATCAGATCCTGTTCTCCCGAAGCTGCCAATGTTGAAATAGCCTCTTCCCATGTTCCCTGATTGCTTCCGCCTTCAATGACTTGTATTTCAGCATAGTCATACTCTGCAGCAGCTTTTTTGGCTCCTTTGACGAGCATCTCATAGACAGGGGAACCGGAGACGATACCCGGGACGAATACTGCGATTCGGTAGGATTCCTCTCCCTCGGTCTCTTTTGTGCAGGAAGCAAAGAGCACGATGAATACCATGAGTACCATGAGCACCATGAACATGAAGGACCTTTTCTTTTTTTGATTGTGAAGTGAGCCGGAAAACAAGATTGACATATATTACCTCCATAAAATTATGTTTTCCGGGAGATTGGCCA
>CAYYPJ010000168.1:0-5638 GCA_964473495.1 uncultured Spirochaetales bacterium | reverse complement strand
TTTCCGCTTTTTGACGGGAATTTCATTATTCTGTGCAGGATCACAACCATATCCTAAAGCGATTATTGACAAGACTTCTTTATTGTCTTAAGTTTATGCAGAGAACTTTTTTTATGCCGATGCAGAGTGATCAAATATGAAGATGAAGATGAAGACAAAGCGCATCTGCCGCTGTTGGTGGCGTGGTAAATAATTTTGCAATGATATAATCCTTTTTTATCAAAGTGACAGGTACATACACCTGTCCCACTATTTCATAACTCAATTCAAGGAGATTATTTTATGCAAACATTTGACACAATATTACAGTCTATGACTTTCGATTTCTTCAGTACTGGAAAACACAAGACCTCATTCAATGATCTGCTTTCGGCAGAAAATCCTGTATTTCTCGATGTAAGGACCCAAGAGGAGTTTGATACGCTTTCTTTCCCTCTTATCCAGCACATGCCGGTCTTGCAAATACCCATAGCGGAAATCCCTGTTCGACTCCAAGAAATCCCGAAAGACAAGACTGTCGGGGTCTTCTGCGCATCCGGCATACGTTCGTCTATCGCTTACTATTATCTACAGGCTCAGGGATATTCAAACGTCAGGATCATAGAAGGGGGATGCACAGAACTGGTCAGTTGCCTAAAACCAGGCATGATCCGTAAACAAATCAGCGCAAAACAGGAGCTCTGACATGATACATTCAGTGCTTCTCTATGTAATTATCTTCCTTGTTGCCCTCACTATGACAATGGTAGGCAAGGGGGGAGGGAATTTCTATGTAGTGATCCTCGCTTTGGCAAATATCCCTATGCATACAGCTGCCTCTACCGGGCAGTTCATTCTCTGTGCGGCATCTCTTTCGGCGATGATCGTCTTTCATAAAAACAAATCGGTGTCCTGGAAATTCGCTGTTCTCTTGGGAACGGTGACAGCCCTCTCTGCATTCTTCGGCGGCTTTCTGTCTCACCAGTTTTCTGCTTTTTCCCTGAAGATCATCTTTGCTGTCATGCTTGCAGCATCGGGTGTGATCATGTTGGTTCCGACAGGAAAGCTGCAAATCAGGAAACACAATGTAGAACAAACATCGATTTTCAGGTTCTCCCTGCATACCGGTGAGGAGACATACCCAATAAACCTTTTGGTCGTCATCCCGGTGACAATACTCACAGGGTTCGCTTCCGGTATGGTCGGAGTCTCCGGAGGATCCTTCCTGGTACCGCTCATGGTTCTTGCAGCAGGTGTTCCCATGCATATTGCTGTAGGGACTGCCTCTGTTCTCATTGCCGCAACATCGGGTATGGGTTTCATGGGACATGCTATACAGGGGGATTTCAATCCATCTTTGGCATTGCCTCTGGCGGTAATGACCATTCTTGGGGGAATCATTGGCGGTATGTTCGCACTGAAGAGCAAACCGAAACATCTAAAACAGTTATTTGCCTATACAAACTTCCTTGCTGCCGTGATGATGGTCATCCAGGTCATGCTTTGACACTGTTTGAGTGCACCCGGATGACAATACATCAGGGTGCACTCTTATTTCTTTTACTGCCTCTTCATCGGGTATCCGGTCATGTTTCCTTTAGAGATTAAAGATTCTATTGGGAACGAGCTCTGCTGAAGAATATCCAAGTTGTGAATCTTTGGCAACGAAGGATGATAAAGAACATATAGCCTATATCAAGGCACCTCCTCTCTCCTCGTATTATCTATTACCCATAGATAAGTCATAAGCGTTGGCATACAACAGGACTTCCCCTCCACACCATGAGGAAAAGTAAACATCTAAGAGCCTTCATTTATGGTGTAATCAGCAGGACTGTATAGGAGAAAGCCCCATAGCTCTCGGCCTTCTACTGCTAATACCAATGAGGCCGGCAAATAGAATCTCTGGATTCATTCTTGCTTATTTTACATATTTGTATTAGCATAATGACATATAATAAAGTCCTTACAAAAACCATACCATTTGTAATTTTATACATCACTAGTTGTTCTTACTTTGAACCACTTGATGAAAGATTGATGAGGATACATATGAGACGATTCACACTGACACTTCACATATTGCTGTTGATAATGGCTTCAGGGAGTATTGCAGCAAATAATACGAGATTCACTGCTATGGGAGGTGCTTTTACCGCTATAGGCGATGATGCAAATACCATCAAAGCCAATCCGGCAGGGTTGGCCTATCTCAATTCGGGTACACTCGTTCTCTCTGCCACAGGCAGCGTGCATCCTGCATTCTCTGCTTTTACCTATGAAGCACCTCTGATAGATGACTTAGGAGGAAAATCTCCCCTCTTTGATCTTTATTATGATCGGTCTGATAGTTCTGTCTATTCATCTGATGATGATAGTTCAACAACTTACAATCAGGCACTGATCGGTCTTGGCTTTGATACAACGGGGTCTAGCAGTATTGAGTACGATGAATTCTCTAACATGCAAAGCTGGTATGAGGCAACCACTATTTTTGATTTCCTTGCATCACAGATACACACTATGGGCTTGACTGCTGATGTGTCCTATGTAGATAAGAACTTTGGAGCTTCTTATACAAGAGGACTCTCTGTAGAAGGCAGTCCTCCTGATCCTGGAAATACCTTAGACGTCATAAGTTCTTATGAGTATGCCATTGCTGTCGGACAGAGGATAGGTAATCTTGCCTTTGGCGTGAATACAGCCTATAGAGCCAGCTCCACGGTTAGAATGCCAAACCTGACGTTTGACACCTATAACAAGTCATGTACTGATTTAGTTGATTTATTTGGTACTGATGACCCGGATGAGATCGGGATCAAGATCGCGACCGGAAGCTTCTTTGATGATAGAGGGAAAGAGACGAATCATTTCTCTATCGGCACAGGAAGTATGCTAGCTGTGGGGCCAGTTACCATTGGAGCCTCTCTTGATGATATTACCCCGATATTTTTGCGAGACAACCATTACAACAAGTTAAGTCAGAGGATCTTTCATAATCTGAATATCGGCATAGCATATGAATCAAATGAAAGAAAACAGGATTCAACATACAACTTTGCCAATCTTATTCTTGCAGCTGATGTGAAGAATATTGGTGATCCTGATAAACGAACTCTCCATCTGGGTGGTGAGTTCGGATTAAGCCTGGGGGAGATACTCACTGCAGACGCACGAGCTGGATATACACAGGACCTTCATCAATCATTCAATCAGATGCTTGATGGGGATATTTGGGATGAAGAGAGCAGTGTATGGTCATTTGGTGTCGGGGCAAAGATGCTTATCTTCCAACTTGATATGGCCCTTACCATTCCGTCAAGAACTCTTCAACAGGCAATTGCCGTGTCAATGGACGATAATGCTTCAATAGAATACTTGTTTGATTCACTAGAGTCTTATGACGGCCCCAGACTGATGGTAACCGGGAGTGTCGTATTCTAATCAAACCAATAGTGGTGTATCACGAATCATAACCAAGACGTTCACGAAGACTTCTTCTCTGCATTCCGATCAGTGGGTGAACAACCGGGGCAATACCCTGTGCAGTATATCTGCTCATTCTGAATGATAAATCCTTCTGAAACACCGTATACGAGTGCATCCTTTTGTACAGGGAAATCAAACACCTTTCCGCAGGAGAGACATTTGAAGTGACCATGAATAGAGGTGTCTGCATCAAAACGGGTCTCATGTTCTTCGATCATGATTTTCTGTACAACGTTGACACTATAAAAAAGTTTCAAGGTATTATAGACGGTAGTCTTTGACAATGTAGGGATATCTGAATGCAACTCCTGATAGATCATATCTGCGGTAGGATGATTCTTATGCTCAATAAGATACTCATATATCTTAATCCTCTGATAAGATGGTCTTATACCATGGGCCTGCAGTACCTTTACGGTCTCTTGTCGTGACAATTTTGTATCCTCCAATGCAGAACAGCACTCTGCCTGATTCTATCGTATTATTTTGGAGCTCATGGCGATACAGAATCTGCACTATCAGGATCATACCTATACAGATCCCATACCAGATGCTCTAGTTCTTAAAGTATCTGTTCAGCAGTTCATCGAATGCTGCACCATGTCGTGCCTCATCTTCACACATTTCATGAACGGTATCACAAATCGCATCACAGTCAAGCTTTTCCTAGAAGTTCAGCTAGTGTAAGTTCCCCCCGGCAGGCACCAAGCTCTGCATCCACACGCATCAGAAGGTCCTTTTGCGTACTATCTGAGTGACTCGGCAAATCTCAATGCATGTTCAAATTCTTCAAATGCTATATGTTCATTGGCTTCAGCCACTTCCGCCCTATCCCTCTCGATCAGCTTGACGACTCATAGCCAGATACATACCTGCTTCTGTGCATTCTCCCATAAAATTCTCTCTCAATCCGTCAACCACTGCCTTATCGAGAATCTTTGCACTGCCGATCATATACTTATCAGCACAGAGGAGCTCTTCATCCTCGACCTTTTCCACAAACTGTGCAGATGAACTTCTTCATCGGTAACTCTTTAGTTGCTATTTGTTATTATTACAACTTTAATATTATTGTTTTCCTAGAGATAGGTCAATCAGCTTGATGCGTTGATTCTCAATCATCCTATAGGAAAAGATAAAAGAATGGTGTAGAATCAGAACACATGAAAAAAAAGATGACAGTGTATATCATTACAATAATCTCGCTTTCTGTACTTCTGTCGATCAGTTGCAGTACTGCATCGAAAATTCCCCCTCAACGTGTCTATAAGCCAATCACAGGGTCAATACTTCTTGATAATTCCATCATTCTCAAGAAGGCTATTGCAATAAATATACAACTCCTGGATGTGACCATCCCTACTGATGATGCTATACAATTATCAAAACAGATTATAAAGAATCCAAAGAAAATACCGGTTAATTTTTCCATGAGATTTGATGAGCATGATATAAAATCGTATGGCTCTTACATTATTCGTCTCTCAGTCTACGAAGGGGAGACAAAGATCTACAAGAGTACTCATGATATAGCAGTCTTGACAAAGGGAAATCCTGATATTATCGAGATTCCGGTCGAACAGGTCTATTAGACCCCTATCACGACGGGCCATAGCAGGTATCTGCAGCCTTTCGTAAGGGTGTTCATAGAATCAAGAAACAGATAGTTGATACCGCAAGAATGATAATCCCGACAACAAGAAACGGCAGACCCATTGCCATACCGAGAAACCCTACTCCACCGAGTACTGCCAGGTAGACAAAACTTGATCCCATTGATATCAACACATGTATATTCTGATTCATAGCCTGCTGAGGATGAGTCCAATTCAGATATGGCCGTCTAAGATCAATAAGCAGACCCATCATGACACCGGGGAGTACACAGATGATCCCTCCCGGCAGCATATAGATCAAGGCTGTCGGAGAGATCGGGAACATCGAGTAAACGACTACCAGGTAGATGAGATACATTGGGAAGAATAAGATGAATTGAAACAATATCTCCGATCGCACCTGTATAGAAGGGTCGATCGGCAGAGACTTTGTAAGCAGAAAGCTCTTCCCTTCACGAGAGATCGATGTGGATGATACTGTCGCCCAGAGTTCAAGGAGTTAGTAATATCCCGAAGACTGCCAGATCTAGAAACTGAGAAGTCCTCAGCACATC
>CAYYPJ010000167.1:0-5722 GCA_964473495.1 uncultured Spirochaetales bacterium | reverse complement strand
GCTTTTCTATTGAAAATAAAAGATCTCGATAGAAACTCCCATACTCAGTATTGTTTGTTATCAACACATATTGTACCACCTGTCAATCTAGGTATCAAGCAAATTCCAATGCCGTTTTGCAGCCAATTCTAAAGTTCTTGAAATATAGAGCCATAATAAATGGAGAGCAGTCCCGAAAAAGATAGATGTTTGAATTCTGCATATAGAGAGAGAGTTGCTTTTTGAGTAATAGGGGGGGGGAAGCGGTATGAGCCAAGTTCACACAGATAGTCATGCTATTTACAGGGTTTTTAGGCCTTGATCTCCAACCCATTTTTAAAGGTGAATCTCACATCATCTTTACCGTAGACTTTGGCGTTATCAACTAGGGCATGCCAGAGTTCCTCAGAGAATTCGTCTATCATACCATCCTGCTTCCGCAGTGCCTTGAGGAACCATTCCGTCTTGGTCTTGCGATACTGCCTGTCCCGAGTGGCCTCATCCAATGCCGCTGATTTTTCTTTGACCTTGGTATAACGCTCAGAGAGCATTTCAAACCGTCTTTTATACTCATCCTGGTCCATCGCCACCGAGGCATTCTCGGCGGTAAGCTGTTCCATGAGAGAGACTGTCTCAATGCGTTCTACTTTCAAGGTTTCCAGCTGGGCCTTATCTTCCGAAGTGTCAAAAATCTCATCGCTGATTTCCTCAAAGCCCTTGATGATCGTATTTTTATCGGTTATGAGCTTGTTCACCGCTCGTACGAACAGCACCTTGAGCTCATCCTCGGAGAAGTGAGGGGACGTGCACGTGTTATCCTGATCAGCATATTTATTGTTGCATTGCCAGATGACTTTTCGGTACTTGCTGTTGGAATGCCATACCTTTGAGCCGAAGACACCCCCGCAGATACCACAGCGGATATGCCCACAGAAGATACTGGAGCCTTTCGTCGTTTCTACGTGCTGAGAGCGATACTTGATCTCTTTCTGTACCAGATCGAATACTTCAGGAGAGGTGATGGCCTCATGGTTGTCCTTCACATAATACTGGGGTACCTCTCCGTTGTTCACCACCGGTTTCTTGGTGAGGAAGTCCGCGATATAATACTTCTGCAGAAGCGCATCTCCCTTATACTTTTCGTTGGTGAGAATGCGCTTGATAGTTGAGGGGTGCCAAACTGTCTTGTCAGTGACAGTCCTGTACTCCTCATCTTCTAGAAGTTTGGCTATGGCATGGAAGGATCGTCCTTGAAGGAACAGAGTGAAGATATACCGCACGAGCTCTGCCTGCTGGGGATTTATTACTAGGTTGCCGTCAGGGCCTTTGTCGTAACCGAGAAATCGAGTATAGGGAACAGTTACCTGCCCATCTGCAAAACGCTTACGTCGACCCCATTTTGTGTTTTCTGAGATGGATCGTGATTCCTCCTGCGCCAAGGAGCTCATGATGGTGATTAACAATTCTCCCTTGCTGTCAAACGTCCAGATGTTTTCTTTCTCAAAATACACCTCGACCTTGTGCATTTTCAGTTTTCTGATGGTGGTGAGGCTGTCAACGGTGTTCCGTGCAAATCGGCTGACTGATTTGGTGACGATCAGGTCGATCTTGCCTAAGAGAGCATCCTTCACCATCTTGTTAAACCCCTCACGATGTTTTGTGTTGGTCCCGGAAATACCTTCGTCAGTGTAGATGTCGATGAAGGTCCATTCGGGTTTTCCTTTGATCATAGTGGTATAGTAGTCGACCTGGGCTTCGTAGGAAGCATACTGATCGTCACTGTCAGTGGAAACCCGAGCGTAACCGGCGACTCGCCTTTTGGGTGCGAACTGATTGTATTCTTGTCCTGTAGAGAACTCCCGGGAAGCCGGGATCACGCGTACTTCTCTCATGCTTTCACCTCGCTGTTGGCAGTTTCTTGTTGTCTTTGTTTCGCCAATTCACGCCGGTGAGCCCAAATGTCGCGTTTAGCAGTGTTCTTCCAGGGAGACTTCAACACCCCACCCGATGTGAGATGGAAATGAAGAGCGTCGACGAACACCACGATGTGATCGACATGCTCATCAATCCATGTCGGGTTGAATGCGGTGTCCTCTGAAGCACCGGCCAAAGGACTGATAACCTTACAGCAGACTTGACGTAGGGTGTACACAGGAAGATTTTTTGCGCTACATGATTTTGCTCCATGCTTCCTGCGGTGTGAACACCTATATTGGCCTTGTTGGAACTGCGTGAGTTTGCTCTTCTTATTGCAGGGAGTGTAGGTAAAGGTGTGATTACAATATCCACAGATAAGCTTTCCTGTAAAACAGGTGCCCCTGCGCCACCGTATGACCCCTATTTGTCGGCGGCGTTCTCGCTCGGTTTCCACCCTCTGGTGAAGCTCCTCGTCGATGATTCTCGGATGGGTTCCCTGTACTTCAAATTGGGGGAGCTCACCATGATTCAACTTCTTCTGATGTGTGATGTGGTTATCGGTGAAGGTCCTCTGCAGGATGCTGAAGCCCCGGTATTTCTCCTGATCGAGAATCCTCAAGATGGAGGACTTTCCGAAGGGTAGTTCTTTGCGGTTGAAGATACCTCGCGTGGCCAAGGCGTCAGAAATCTCGGTGAGCGTCATACCTTCTGCAAAGGCGCGGTACATGAAGCGCACCGCCTCGGCTTCCTCGTTTATAATCTCAAAGTGATCGTTGACCCACCGGTACCCATAGATGTTGTAGGCGAGAAACTCACCCCGGGAAAAGCGCTTGCGGATACCCCACTTAACGTTTTCGCTGATTGATAGACTTTCCTCCTGAGCGTATGAGGCTAAAATCGAGAGCATCAGTTCCCCATCAGGGGAGAGTGAATCAAGGTGTTCTCGTTCAAATCGAACCGAAATGTTTTTTTCCTTCAAATGCCGCGCGGTGGTCAGAAGATCGACGGTATTGCGAGCAAACCGGCTGATGGATTTAGTCAGGATGATATCAATCTTGCCGGCCTCACAATCAGCAATGAGCCGCTGGAAGTCACTCCGGTTCTTCGTGCTGGTACCCGAGATCCCTGCATCCGCATAGACTCCAGCATATTCCCATGAGGGGTTAGCCTGGATGTGGGAGCTGTAGTAGCTGACCTGGGCCGATAGGGACTGCATCAACTCATCTGAGTCGACTGAAACCCGGGCATAAGCTGCTACCTTCTTTTTGGTTGGGATAACGGCAAAGGGGCGATCGATTTTAGTTACTATAGCCATGTGTTCTCCCCCAGTACCATTGATCGGTTGGTGTGTGAATATGCATCTTGTTCCCCCATAAATAATTGTATTGTATCAATTGCTCTTAACGCTTAGTTAGTCAAGAAGTCTCCGCAAACAATACGCCAAGAGGGGGATGATACTTTTGAAGCAACAGGGCTTTGGTATGAGCGAACTCCTTATCGGTGAGAAGACCTGATTTGCGTAGGTCTTCGGCAATGGATAAGGATAACTGATAGGTGAGTTCAGAAACGAATTGATCATTAGTCATCAAAGCTCTCCTTGTAGTAGCGAGCTTTGATATAGCAATCATGGCTGCAGTAGATGCGGTTGGGGTTCCCATAGACAGTGAATGACTCCCCACAGGTCGGGCAGGTGAAATGATACAGGGCCTTGGATGATCGATTGACCAGATATAGGTGTGAGTTCCACCACTTCTGTCGGCACTCCTTACAGCAGAACATGCGTTTTTTACGATGCGCTACCTGTACGAGTTCTGCCCCACACTGCTTGCAGAAGCTTTTTAATGTCGGGTCGGGAGGTGCAAGGAGCCCCTTTTGGGCTGCTCGTATGCAGTAGGATTTTACGGTTCCCTCAAGCAGGGATAGTGTAGTTGCAATGTGCCTGTAACTGAAACCCATCACCCTCATCTCGAGGACTTGCTTTTTTTGAGTTTTTGTCATTTATGCCCTCCATGAGGGAAGGGGTAACAGACAGTCGTGGATACCAAATGAAAATGTTGTAGTGTGGACATAGTGTTCTCCTACGTATTACCGGAAAACCGTACCCCTGTAGAAATGAAGTCCCTGATTTTATGAGGTATATCGCAAAACGAGGTAGTTGGATTGAATATGGTTTTTACTTATAAAACAAAGAGAATGGTATTGCTTACGTCAGTATCATGCATAAGACTGAACATTCATGGTAGAGGTGATAACTACTCTGAATGATCCTGTATTCTGAACTTCTGATGAACTATGATATACTTTCTCAAGGAATTCTTCCTTCGAATATACTTATATTTTAGAGTTAATCCTCTGTTTAATTACTATTTATATGTGTAGTACCCTGACTTTTACAGTAAAATTAAATAAAAATGGTTGTAAGTTCTTTTTATTGAAGAAAATACAACCGTGCTTGTCTTACTTTTGCCTGTAGTGATGTTTACCCTTCAATTCGTTTCGTCTTTCCCAGGATCCTTTTTTGGCCTCTTTTATCTCCTTGGAAAACAAGAGCTTACAATATCGCAAAATCCTCTCGATGCGTTTGTTTTGCTCTATAGAATGCAAGGTGGTATTATTGAGTGAATGATGATACAATAACCATATATACATCTTAATAACGACTTGCAAGGGTTCACAGGAGCACAGATTTTTTGAAGATCCAAGACTGTACACTGGCAGGGGGAATGGGATTAAAACCATGAAGAAAACTAACAAACTAATTGCTGCTTTTACTTTTACATTACTTCTGATCAGCCTGCTTGGTTGTCCGATGCCATCAGAGCCGGATATGTATTCTGTTACCTTTGAAACTGATGGGGGTAGTTCAGTTGCGTCACAATTAGTGCAAGAGAATGAAACAGCGACAAGACCTGCTGATCCAACAAAGGAAGGTTATGTATTTGATAATTGGTATGCAGAGAATACTTTTACTACTGTATGGAACTTTGATACTCCAATAACAGAAGATACGACACTCTATGCAAAGTGGATAACATACTCCTATACGGTGACCTTTGACAGTCAAGAAGCTTCAACCGATGCAGATCCGACAAGCAAGACAGTAACAAGCCCGGCAACTACAATTGACGAGTTACCGACAGCACCGGAAAAAACTGGCTATACCTTTGGCGGGTGGTTTCCAGAAGAAGGCGGCGGTGGAAGCGAGTTTACCGCAAGTACGGAAGTTACAGGTGATATAACCGTGTATGCAAAATGGGCAGGTGAATATACGCTGAGTTTTAATGCAAATAGCGGCAGCGGGTCGATGGCTTCAATGACAGCGGAAACCGATGAGGAGATTACCCTTCCTGCCAATACTTTTACTAAAAACGGATATGAGTTTGCCGGTTGGGCAGAAATGAGCAATGGAGCCACTGCCTATGAGGATGAAGAGAGCTATAAGATGGGATTAACCGATGCAGTTCTTTATGCAAAGTGGTTGATAACACGCTCTGGGCTTGATGATATGATATCAAATGGTGAAGATGTAACTCAAGTAAACACTTCAGAAATAACTGATATGAGTAGCTTGTTCGAAAATAATGCGACTTTTAATCAAGATATCTCCGGCTGGGATGGGAGCAGGGTCACGGACATGTCCAGGATGTTCGCTGGGACAATTGCCTTCAATCAGGACCTCTCCGGCTGGGATGTAAGCAGTGTCACGGACATGTACTGTATGTTCTATGACGCAGATGCCTTCAATGGAGACCTCTCCGGCTGGGATGTGAGCCGTGTCACGAGAATGGACTTTATGTTCCATTCCGCAGATGCCTTCAATGGAGAC
>CAYYPJ010000166.1:1557-5735 GCA_964473495.1 uncultured Spirochaetales bacterium | reverse complement strand
TCAACATTTAGGCTAATATCGTATTCTTCTTTCATATATTTTTCGTATCTCTCTTGAGAATTATTTGATACCAGAATGGAGATATCCTTCAATAAACTGTTTTTGGAATCTCAGGAACAGCAGAAGCAGCGGTAGCGTGACAATCATAGTGGCTGCAGAAAGTAGTGCCCATTGAGCTCCGATCTCACCAAGTTGGGTAAATCTGACAAGACCGGCGGTTATTGGGCGTACTTTGTCAGACTGTGTCACTATGAGAGGCCAAAGAAAGTCATTCCAGTGCCAGCTGATGGAAGAGATGGTAAATGCAGTCATTGCTGGCATTGATGACGGCAGGTACACGTTGAACAGCACCTGATACCAATTACAACCATCAATCTCCGCTGCATCTCCAAGCTCGGAAGGAACCTCCAGAAAAGACTGCCGGAGCAGAAATGTTCCGAATCCCGAACCCCAAAATGGTATTGCGATAGCAAACATGGTATTGTATATGCCAAGCCATTTGATTGTTTGGAAGTTAGGTACCAGTAGTGCGACTGTCGGAATCATCATTTGGGTAAGGATAATGATAAAGAGCATATTATCCCCCGGAAAACGATAGCGAGTGAATGCAAACGCAGCAAGGTTGGAAAAAACTAGCTGAACGCCAAGAATGAGAGTTACCTGGATAATTGTATTTATGTAGTACCTTCCAAAAGGTGCTAAGCTCAGAGCCTTAAAATAGCTTTCCACTGATAGTGATTTGCCAAACCAGACATGTCCACTGAAAAATGGGTCATTCAAAGGTCGCAAAGAGGCGACAATGCTCCAAACAATAGGGGTTAGCCAGAGAATCGCAATGACTGTCATAACTCCGTAAAGCAGATATATCGGATGGAATATTTTTGTGTTCTTACCTGCTTTTTTCTGAGAACCTTTCGTAATATTCAACATCTTAACGTTCCTTCTGTTCACTAAACACAAAATTAGTAATTGTGAAAACTAGTAGGAACACTACAAGAACAACCGTGATCGCCGATGCCTCCCCTACATTCAGGTTCTCAAAACGAACTTGCCATAGATGAAATAGCAAAAGACTGCTCCGATCGCTAGGTCCCCCCCCAGTCAGTACAAATACATGGTCTACCGACTGAAAGGCCCCGATAAATGTTACCGTAATGACAAAAAGGTTAGTTCGTTTTAGTAACGGTAGGGTAATCGAAAACAGTGTACGGAAAGGTCCTGCTCCATCTAACTTTGCTGCTTCAAACACGTGTTGAGGCAGATTCTGTAAACCTGCAAGATAAAAGATCATGTAGTATCCGGCAGATTTCCAAAAGGCAGTGATTATTATTGCAAACAGAGCCAAATTAGGGTTGGCTATCCAATTCTGTGCTCCATGGTATCCGAAGATTTCAAGGAACTTATTAAACAATCCATATCCGGGGGTAAAGAAGAACATCCAGATTGTTGCAGCACTTACCATGGGAATAACTGTAGGGTAAAAAAAAGCAGTTCTGTACAATCCTTTGAGTTTTCCACCGATTTGGTTATTTTGACCTACTCCGGATCTTCCGGCAGAATGCAGCATCAATGCAAACAGAAAAGCCGTTACAACACACAGGGGGACTAATATAGCAATATAGACTGCAGTATTGGACAATACCTGAAGGAATACCTCATCATGAAAGATTTTACGGAAATTCCCTAACCCTGTCCATAAAGGATCACGATATTTTGGTAGGTTGAGTCGCTGTATATAAAGGCTGGAGAAGATTGATTTTATAAGCGGGAAAATTGTGAAAACCACTACAAACAGCAAAGTTGGAGCTATCAATACATAGGGTAGAACTGCAGCTTTACGTTTCATTTCAGTCACTCCTTTCATTATCAGTAATACCAGCATAGATAACTAAAATTAATCGTTATAAAGATAATTAGGTACGAATAGATCTTTTAAAGAACAAGCAGAGGGACTCGGCCGGGAATTGTACTATACCCAAAGGTCTCCTCTGCTCTTTTTTTAGCGAAAATCCTCTAGTGCTTTATCAGCAAGTTTTTGGGCAGTATCCATTGCCTCCTGAGCTGACATCTCACCGTTAAAAGCACTCTGTAAGTATTTGTGGAAGATACTTCTTACTTCACCAAGATTCTGAATCGAAAGTTCCTTCTCAGCATATTGCAGTGTATCCATCGCTACTTTAGCCTGTGGGACTGCTTTAAAGTAATTTTGCATTCCCTGTGTCTCAGCCGCTGAGAAACGTGGCACAATGTACCCCGTAGCTTGACTAAACTCAGATTCGCGCTCCGGATCAGTAAGAAATACAGCAAAATCAAATGCAGCCTGTCTCTCAGCATCGCTTAAACCTGCGGTGATATAGATATTGCCTCCGCCTGGTACGCTAGCATAATCTTTGACGGTACCAGGGATTCCCATGACACCAACCGTAAAAGAAGAACTTTTTAACAGGTTTGTTAAACTCCCTGAGGAGTGTACAATCATCGCAGTCTTGCCAGCAGCAAAATTACCGGTGCATGTTCCCCATGCAGCCTGAACGCCTTCTGGCATTGCCCCATAGACGTGAGAAAGATCGATGTAGAACTGTACTGCCTCAACAACTTTAGGCGTGTTAAAATGGACTGTAGTCTCATCACCGACAATATTCTGTCCATTACCGATTGCAAGAGGTTGGAACAGCCAGTATGGCCAACCAGATGGATACTCAAGCCCCCAGCGGGTAACTTGTCCGTTTTCTCGTACAGTTAACTTTGCAGCTGCTTTGGCAAAAGAATCCCAATCGGTTGGAAGAGCAATACCTTTTGCTTTGAAGAGGTCAGCATTATAGTAAAGAACTACTGCGCTTCTTTGGAATGGCAGGCTATACAAATGATCGTCATAGTAGGAATTCTCCATAAATGCCGGAAGAAAATCATCAATGTAGGCATCACTGTTAGGCATAGCTTTGACCAGATCATCAATTTTATCGATATATTCGGCATTTACCAAATCATAAAGATCCGTTGCCAGCATTACTGCCAGAGCAGGGGCTTTACCGCCGCCGTCAATTGCTGTCTGCATAGCAACCTTCACATCGGTGTATCCGCCAGAATAGATGGGCGTGACAGTTACATTCGGATATTCTGCTTCAAACTGATCAATATACTTTTGTAGAATACTAGTAATTGGTGCATCAACAGCTACAGGATAGGCGATTTCAATCTCGACCGGTTCAGTACTCTGTGGCGTTTCGGTTTGTCCTGTGGCAAATAGGAATCCAGCCCCAAGCATGAATATTACTGTTATGACGAGTACTCCCATTCTTTTCTTTCTCATAATAAGATCCCTCCATTATTTTTTAGGTAGTGACCAAGCAGTACCTTATATTGGTCTGAATAATCATTCCTGCACTCTTTGGAATGATCTTCAAAACATTGCTCCTTTCCTCTAGCTTTTTCCTAGCTTTTTCCTGGCAATCTCAAGCTTGCGTAAGTGTTCTTGAAGCGGTTCTCCCGCACGGAGCTCAACAGCAAGTAGCAGGACATTTGCAAACCACATGGGAACTGCCATGGAATTCTTAAAATTCAACTGCCCTCGCGGTACAAAAATCGTATGTGTTGCTGCTGAAACCAAGTCAGTGTCCAATTCACCGGTTATCAACACGATAGTTCCGCCCGATTCACCGGTATAGCGAAATAGTTCCTGAACGAAGGATTTATGCTGATTAAAATAGAATGTCAGGAATATATCATCAGCATGAATTCCACTTATTTCATCAAGTACATGTTCTCGGTCAGGACTAAGCAGGATTGAAGTAAGTCCGCACCGCAGAAGCCGCTGATTCAGATAATGAGCTGGATAGAAACCAGTACCTTCTGAGAGAATGAATATTTTTCCAGCGGCGATGATCTTATCAGCTATAGAAGTTAATGTCTGCTCATCCATTGAATCCATTACAGATTCCAAAGCCTTACAGTCAACTTCGATGGAGTGATGGATAAGGCTACCGATTGAATCTATATTGCGAAAGGCTGCAGAACTTGCCTGATAAGAGTTGATTTGACTGGCATAAAATTCCTGTATACCCTTCTGGAATCCTTTGAATTCCGTATAACCTAGTTTTTTGTAGCAGGAGATTACTAGCGGTTTACTTACTCCGACAGCTTGGGCAAGATCACTCTGCTTAAGAAACGCAGCTTTATGA
>CAYYPJ010000166.1:0-1547 GCA_964473495.1 uncultured Spirochaetales bacterium | reverse complement strand
GTTATGTAATCAATAACTTCTTTCTCTCGATTTGAGAATAACAGTCCAAAAGTTTTAAGGCGGGCTGCCCATTCTCTGTTTCCGGTCGTCCCATTCTTGAGTGTGGTTTTCTCTGGTGTTGCTCTACTCATACAGTTTCACCTTTTTCTAAAATACAAAAATATTATAAAATATTTACCTGAACTAACTGAATTTTTGCATATTGGCTTTAATAAGTCAATTAAAATGTTAAATATTTACTTATCTGCTATAATAAATAACTCGTTATTACGCTAAAGGAGAAAACGGGAAACCCTACAGTATCCTCACTTGAATATGAGTATGATAATCTCTGTTGACTAATAATATTTAGTCGAATTGGTATGTCTATTGACGTTAGTAAGCGAAATAGCTATACTCTGTTCTCAGATGACGGGGTGTTGCCTAGTGGCTAAGGCGCCTGCTTTGGGAGCAGGAGATCGGAGGTTCAAGTCCTCTCACCCCGAATATGCGCTCATAGCTCAGCTGGATAGAGCAACGGCCTTCTAAGCCGTAGGTCACAGGTTCGAACCCTGTTGGGCGTACTTTTGAATACTTATGATAAAAGGTATTATAGAAACCATCAGGATTTCGGTGTTTCTTCCAAAGTCAACTGTCCGATGAGTGTCATATAGATGCTTGTTTTGAGGGAAGAATGAGCCGATATTCTTTATTTGAACGAGGGGGAATCCTCTACGCACAAATAGAAGATCCAGATACAGGTGAATACTTCTCAGCACACTCAACAGACTGGACGGAAGAATCCGAAGCGCTGCTAGTTGTCGCTGACTGACAGAAAGATGGTCTACCGGAAAAAGAGAATCTGCGGTAATCGATTGATGTTGATATGATATTTGATGCTCTTCGAACGGTGCAGTTGAAGAAAAACGAAATCGAGAGAATGATTGACATCATGATTTGAAGAGGGGTTATTGAAAGTTCAGTATTAGCCGAAGATTGTCCTGATACAGAAACAGTAGAATCATTTCTTAAGAGAATGTGTGATTAGGATGACTCTCCATATGTTAAAGAGAAGCTGGCTTATGGACAGAGTATCGGCAAACGGCATTGCTATGAGATGGCAAACCGTATTAAACAGAGCTTTCTGAAAAAGGCATAAGTCTTAATAAACGCTAAAGTTATATGGTAAAACAAAAAGAAACGCTGCTGATCTGTCGTTCCAGCTTATCAACCTCACCGGTTACAGAAACAGCAGTCCGGTCAGGGGCCTTTCTGGTAATCG
Source organism: uncultured Spirochaetales bacterium (assembly GCA_964473495.1). Classification (GTDB taxonomy): domain Bacteria; phylum Spirochaetota; class Spirochaetia; order CAKZLE01; family CAKZLE01; genus JAIPFY01. Next base: position 286 of record CAYYPJ010000166.1, on the reverse strand, counting down.
CTGTTCTCGTCTTACGAGCAGTAAGCAGGAAGGAGAGCCCTTTCGCCACTGTACCCTGTGTCTATCACCCTGTGCCCTGTTATGGTTCTATCATTAGCTTCCTTTAGGACATTTGTCTCTGCTCCTGACAGAGCATGCTCCCTCGGTTTCCCTTAGGCTTACGACGCTTTTCTTCTATAACAGATACTGGTAGCGCTTGACCACTTTAGTTCTAGGTAATTCCCTACGTAACCTAAATTCCCCGCATTTTTATAGTATACGGCTTAGGTTATTTTGACTGTATTTA
>CAYYPJ010000165.1:0-5756 GCA_964473495.1 uncultured Spirochaetales bacterium | reverse complement strand
AATATGGAGATGCGGTATCTCCTGTCCTGAGGCATGACCGTTATTGATCATGATGTTGAACCCATCAATTTTGAGGACTTCTGTCATTTTCTGTGCCGCATGGCGGGCAACTGCCATGAGATATGCAAGCTCTTCCTCAGGACATTCAAGAATAGTCTCATACTCCTTCTTTGCTATAACGAGTGCATGTCCCTTGTTGACAGGGGAGGTATCAAGAATCACAAAAGAGTGCTCATCTTCATGGATCTTTACTGACGGAATCTCGCCATTGATGATCTTGGTAAATATTGTTGCCATCGGTCACTTCCTTACCGTATATTTCTTTCTGTAATTATACCATTTGAAGGTTGTTTCGTATAGCCGCCATAGTAGAGGGGGACTTGTGTTTACTGCATTATCCTTTCCCGGGTGTAATAGAAGGCTAGGGAAGGAGGGTGGTCATGACTGGACTGGAGATATATCCTGTTGTCCTGTCCTAATCATCATCCATAGAGGGAAAACGCAAATATTTAATATAAAAGGGATTGAAAAAAAAGATGAACTATATTAAACTCCTCTTCCGATACCTTAGAGTGGCAAAAGTATAAAAAAAGAGAACATCATATAATTGATGATGATCATAGTATTCAATGATAAGGTCCTTCCATGTTTGTATATATCTTGAGAGAGATTACCTCTCATACCTCTTAAACAGTTTGACTGGTGTGCGGTGTATAAGCTGGATTGGTCCTAATATGATTTAGAAATTTGATTATTCTATATAGTGAGAGGAAATAAATGGTAGAATTGGCTAAGATGCGAAACATCGGTATTAGTGCTCATATTGACTCTGGTAAGACTACTCTTACCGAGCGAATTCTCTACTACTGTAACAGGATCCATGCAATCCATGAAGTTCATGGAAAGGATGGTGTTGGTGCTACTATGGATTCAATGGAACTTGAGAAGGAGCGGGGGATCACCATCGCTTCTGCTGCAACGAACGTAATGTGGAAGGGGAATGATATTAATATTATCGATACTCCGGGTCACGTCGACTTCACCATTGAAGTAGAGCGGTCTTTACGAGTTTTGGACGGGGCCATACTCGTTCTTTGTTCGGTTGGTGGTGTTCAGTCGCAGTCAATCACTGTAGACCGTCAGATGAAGCGGTACAATGTCCCGCGTTTGGCTTTTATCAACAAGTGTGACCGTACTGGTGCCAATCCCTATAGGGTCAAGGACCAGTTGATCGAAAAACTTGGGCACAATGCAGCCCTGATGCAGATTCCTATTGGACTTGAGGATAAATTTGAAGGTGTTATTGATCTTATCACCATGAAGGCTATTTATTATGATGGCCCACAGGGCGATGATGTACGATATGCGGAGATCCCTGCGAATCTAGTTGATGAGGCTAAAGAGAAGAGAGAAGAGATGCTTGATATTCTTTCAATGTTCTCAGATGAGCTGATGGAAGCTATCCTTGAAGGGAATGTGACAGAAGAGATGATCCATAAGGCTGTCCGGACAGGAACGCTCACATTGGAACTTACTCCTGTCTACATCGGTTCCGCTTACAAGAATAAGGGTGTACAAAGTCTGATGGATGCTGTCATCAAATACCTGCCTAATCCAAAAGAGGTAGAGAATATTGCCTTGGATTTGGATGATAACGAGAAAGAAGTTCAACTTGTCGCCGGAAATGAGAAAAAGACTGTTGCTTTAGCCTTTAAGCTTGAGGATGGACAGTATGGTCAATTGACCTATATCAGAGTCTATCAGGGTAGGATCAAAAAAGGCGATGAGCTCTACAATATTCGATCACGTAAGAAGTTCAAGGTTGGTCGTCTGGTCAAGATGCATGCAAACAGTATGGAAGATATTGTTGAGGCCGGCAGTGGTGATATTGCAGCTCTCTTTGGTATCGAGTGTGCTTCGGGTGATACTTTTTGTCATCCTAGTCTGAATTATTCGATGACCAGCATGTTTGTCCCGGATCCAGTCATTACTCTGGCTATCAATCCTGTGGATAAGAGTGCAGCGGATAGCATGGCTAAGGCATTGAACAGATTTACCAAAGAAGATCCGACTTTCAGGACTCATGTCGATCCTGAATCAAATCAAACAATTATTCAGGGTATGGGTGAATTGCACTTGGAAGTCTATATCGAACGAATGAAACGAGAATACCATGCAGAAGTTGAGACAGGCAAGCCTCAGGTTGCATATCGTGAGACGATAAGCAGGATGGCTGAATTCAACTACACACACAAGAAACAGACCGGTGGTTCCGGGCAGTATGCTCGTGTAGTCGGATTTATTGAGCCGAATACCGAAGAGAATTATGAGTTTGTGAACAAGATCAAGGGTGGCTCTATCCCGATTGAGTATATCCCCTCATGTGATAAGGGATTTAAGACTGCTATGCTGAAGGGTAAATTAATCGGGTTCCCGATTGTCAATGTGCGTGCTACTATCAATGATGGACAGTATCATCCAGTTGACTCTTCTGATCAGGCATTCCAGACTGCTTCCCTCAATGCATTCAGAGAAGCCTATATGAAGGCGAAACCAATTATTCTTGAACCTATCATGAAGGTCAGTGTCGAAAGTCCCACAGAGTTTCAGGGGAATATCTTTGCAAGTGTTAATCAGCGACGTGGTATTATTATAAGTTCAGCAGAAGATGGAGCATTCTGTACTATTGAAGCGGATGTCCCGCTTAGTGAGATGTTCGGTTACTCCACGGTTATTCGTTCTTTGTCTCAGGGTAAGGCTGAATACACTATGGAGTTCAGAAAGTACGGGAAAGTACCTCAATCAATATCCGAGGAGCTGAAGAAAGACTATGAAGAGAAACGCAGAAAAGAGTCTGGGAAAAAATAGATAGAGCAATCAGGCCTCGGGTGTTAACCTGAGGTTTCTTCATTGATTCTTCATTCAGTTGTACTGGAAGTTATGCTACAATGAAGGATAAGAAAAGGGATCTGGAGGGTGCGAAGATGATCAGAGCGGAATTGAATAAGAGGAGCCCATTAAGAATATTTGAAAACTCTATTCAAGGTGGACTTGGAAAAGGAAACTTAGGAGTCATTGCTTCACGACATGGTATCGGCAAGACAGCATGTCTTGTACATATGGCTACAGATAAACTGTTTCGTCAAAAACATGTTATTCATATTTCATTCTCTCAGAATGTGAATCACGTGATCGCCTGGTATGATAATATCTTCAAAGAGATCTCAGCAAAGAGAGACCTGGAAGATGCTTTGGCTGTTCGTGATGAGATTGTCAAGAATCGTGTGATCATGAACTTTAACCAGGAGAATATCTCAGTACAACAGATTCTTCAAAGCATGAAGACGATGATCGTAGACGGCGGCTTCAAAGCTGATGCGATTTTCTTTGACGGCTATACCATGACGACTGCCACACATGAGGCTGTTGAAAGGATTAAGTCTTTCGCTAAGGATATGAATCTTGAAGCGTGGTTCAGTGTGTCTCCAGTGGTGGAAGATGTGGCATTTGATGCATATGGTATACCGGAGACATTGGGCAGCATAAAAGATATTGTTGATGTTCTTATTGGCTTACGCTATGAAGGCAGTGATGTTATCATGACCGTCGTAAAGAATCATGGGGAGACGGATCCCTCTAAGATGGCATTGAAACTTGATTCTAAGACAATGCTTATCTCACAGAATAATTAATACCGGGCTGCCAGGGGAGCCTGTTGTCTACATAGAGACCGTTTGACATGTTTGTTGTGCGGTCTTTTTCATATCCAGATATCAGGGGTCTCTTCGTTGAGCAGGACTGCTGCATGAGCTTCTATGCTTTTCCCTTCGCCTACTGGACCGATTCCTTCTGCACTCTTGGCTTTGACTGATACTTGTGAGATATCGGTATGTACTATGGATGCAATGGATGTACGAATCTGTTCAATGTATGGTGAGAGTTCAGGTTGTTCTACTATGACTGTGATATCGATATTATGAGTCGATAAACCGACTGCAGTGATCTTCTGATAGGTCTTTTCCAGAAGCAGCATGCTGTCAGCATCTTTCCATCTATCATCTGAGGATGGGAAATATGTCCCGATATCCCCTAATGCGGCTGCTCCGAGGAATGCGTCGATAAGGGCATGCAGCAAGACGTCGCCGTCTGAGTGACCATCTTCTCCTACCGGACAGGCTATATGTACCCCCCCGAGCATAAGACGACGTGCCGGTACTAATCTATGGGAGTCCCAACCAAATCCAATTCTCATTATTTCTACTCCAAATCCTGTTGATATGTTATCTTGATATTCTTCGGATCTCCCGAGACAATCAGGACATCACCGCCCCAGTCACTATATATCTCGGTATCATCGGTATATACCCGATCAATGTGAGCTGCAAGACGATGCGCCTTGAGTATTCCTTGGTAACGGAATATTTGCGGTGTTTGTATCTCAATAATATCCGCACGTTCGTGATGCTTATATATGAATCCATTCTTGTCTATACTCTTCAATGCATATCGTGATGTGAGTCCAGGTGCTGCCCCTCCGTAGGTAACGGCTTCTTTGTAGGTCTTGTAAATCAAACGATCGGTGATCCAAGGTCTTGCTCCGTCATGGATCATGACCATCTTCGGTTTAGCATCAGTTAATGCTTCAAGCCCAAATCGCACTGAATCCTGTCTGGTCTCCCCTCCAGGTACGGTGATGATTGGAATGGATGCAGAGAGTGAGTTTATATGGTCTAAGAATTCTTCTTGTCCCGCAGCAGGATAGGTGATGACGATGATACCGATTTCCGGTATTGCAAGGAATGCATCAATCGTATGTTGAATGACACTCTTTCCCTCTATAAGGAATAACTCTTTCTTTTGCTGTTGTGCGTGTGTTGTTTTAAATCTATTACTGGTCCCTGCAGCTGTGATCAGCGCAGCTGCCTGCATAGATCCTGTCACTAATCGGCTTCCAATCGCATGAAAATCATTTGCTCGACTTCTTTCTTAGGCTTCTCGAGTGAGAAAGATATTTCATCTATGAGGATCTTTAATGCATTATCAAACAGCTTACGTTCCTGAACCGGCAGCTCTTTGATTTTACTTCTATGGTATAGAGTCTGAACTACAGAAGCGATCGAAATGACAGTTCCCTTTTTGAGGAGGTCTAGATTCATCTGGTAACGCAATTTCCAGTCGATAGAGACCGGTTCGTATATACTTGAGATAGAGTTGAGGGCCGCTTTTGACTCTTTGGGTTTTACGATCGCCCGTACTCCCAGTTCTTCAGATTTATCAACAGGAATCATGACTGTCATATCAGAGATATCCAAATATATTATATAATAAAGAATCTCTTTGCCCTTGAAGGTCTTACTTTTAATTTCTTTGATCAATCCTACGCCCTGTAAAGGGTATACAACATGTTCACCAATAACAAATCGCTTACTAACAGCGGTTTTTGGGTTCTTTTCTACGAAATTCATGATAGCAGTATACTCAATATTTTTAGTATAGTCAAAGGGTAGAGTTTATCGTACAATAGATAATTATGAAAAGAGAGAGATTATCTGGGATACTATTTCATCCCACCTCACTCCCTAGTCCCTACGGTATAGGAGATCTTGGTTCTGAGGCATATGCTTTTGCAGACTTCCTTGTTGACTCTGGTGTTGAGTTGTGGCAGATTCTTCCGTTGGGTCCCACCGGGTTTGGGAATTCCCCCTATTCAGCACGTTCCTCATTTGCAGGGAATGAGTTGCTTATCAGTATTGATA
>CAYYPJ010000164.1:0-5926 GCA_964473495.1 uncultured Spirochaetales bacterium | reverse complement strand
CACCAAGAAGACTGAATACAGCGGACTGCTGTCCGCCTCCGGAAGCAAGACATAAGACATCCTTGTTCTCAATGTCTGCCAAGATACCGGCGGGATACATACACGTCATAGGTTCCGGCAAGAAGTCATGTTTACCGTCCGCATATTCACGCAGCAGCGAGACATCCAGTTTCAGCCATGGGATAGTGTATCCGCAGCCTTTCTTCACTTCTTCTTCCCAGAGCCTTTGATTGGCAATGGCTGCTTTATCTCGAATGCTCATATCATCCCCTCTTTCCCGTAAGATTATTACCTGAGGACTCTTGTTTTTCAGGTACTTATTGGATCTTCCCCATTACCATTATATGATATTAGCTTAAAATGACTCACGATCTATTTCACAATATTCTGTTATTTTTTCTTCCTGCAGTAATCTAGCTATCGAAGCTTTCGCAACACTGATGTTTGAGTCTCCGGAACCATAATAGATATAAAGATCATCCTCATTGACTAAAACAGCACCGCAGCTGAAGACCGCATGTACTCCTACTGAGTTAAGCCATTCGTTTTCTACTTCATAATCACGTTCAGGACTCAATACCGGTTGTTTCAATCGTTCAGTCTTTAAGATCACTTTCTTTTCTTCAACCTGTACTGACAAGAAGAACGCACCTAGATGATACACCTTAATCATATTATCCGCTACTTTCTTTTCTTCAACCCCATGGTAAAAGAAGAGGTATGTTGTTTTGCCATCCTGTATGACCGGTATAGCCGGAGTGGATATACCTATCCTCTCAGTTTCCCAGAGAAGTCTTTTGGTGAAAAAAGATATCTTCTTGTCTTTCCATGGTCCCTCAGGAGTTTTGGATAAAGAGACAAGAACATCTCCCTTATGAATACGATAAAACAACATGACGAGATCATCCTGGAGCTTCAGCATGACTGAATTTCTAGAAAAGAGTTCAGGGACTTCAAAGAGTTCAGGAAAGATAAGACCTATACGTTCCCATGATGCATTCCAATCCTTTGAAAGATTTTCCCCGGGATTCATCTCGGATTCCTCTACCATCGAGCAAAAGGAGTTAAGAGAGATCTTCGCCAGAGCGAGATGGCACATCTTATGAAAAGCGGTATAGATGACATAGAGGGTATCATCGATTATCATGATTCTTGGATCTTCCACCCCTCCCCTCTCGCGGTCTTTTAGAAGATTTGATGGATGCGGTATCTCATAATCTGCTGTAGGTAGAAACACCGGATAGGGTAAACGGTTAAAATTGACCCCGTCTTCCGAGATAGCAAGTCCGAATCGGGCAATATGGTCATCTCCCATTGCCCGGTATAAGAGGTAGATTCTGCCCTTAAGCCTTATCGCTGCAGTATTATATACAAGTTGTGACTCCCAAGGATGTCCCTTGATCGCCGTGAGGATAGGGTTGCAAGTGTTACGTTCTATCAATTGATCTGTTTCCCACATAGTTGTTCCTTTTTATTTTATTCCGCTCATTACAAGATTACGCATGAAGTATTTCTGAAAGAATAGAAATACAACAATGATCGGTATCAAGCCTAAGACTGAAGAAGCCATCAGAAGCGGCCAGTTCGTCAGTGCCGCTCTGTCGGAAAGAAAGAGTGATATCCCAAGAGAGATCACATATTTCTTTGGATCATTTATGACGATTAACGGCCATACATAATCATTCCAGGCTCCCTGAAAGGTAAAGATCGCAAGTGCAGCATATGCTGTCTTCACCTGCGGCAGCATGATAGAGACAAAAGTCCTGGGGATATTGCACCCATCGATCTCGGCTGCATCTTCCAGGTCCTTTGGAATAGCCATAAAGTATTGACGAAGCAGAAAAATACTGAACGCCCCACCGAAAGCACCCAGAGACTGGGGAATGAAAAGAGCCTTAAAGGTGTTTATCCATCCGAAGGCCCTCATCTCAAAATAGAGAGGAACCATCAATGCCTGGATCGGCAGCATCAAAGTGGCAAGAACAAGCATAAACAAGAAGTTCTTACAGGGAAAATGCAGCCGTGCAAAGCCATAGGCGGCCATGGAGCAGAAGATGAACATCCCTGTTACTCGTAATACGACGACTAACGAAGTGTTCAGATAGTATAAGCCAAAATTGTAATAGGAACTAGTAAAGAGTTCTGTATAGTTGCTGAGAATGATCTTCTCCGGTATCCACTGAGGAGGAAAGATAAAAATACTCTCCATATCTTTAAGTGAACTTGAGATCATCCAGAGAAACGGCATAAGCATAAAGATCCCACCGGCTATCAGAAGAAGGTAGATGATCACAGAACTGATCTTTATGTTCTTTAAAGTCCTCATATTATACTTCATAATGCACCCACTTCTTTTGGAGTTTCATCTGCACCGATGTAATAACCAGTAGAATGACAAAGAGAAAGACCCCCTGAGATGCGGCATACCCCGCATTACCCCATTTAAAGGCATTATTATACATGTACAATACTATCGTATTCGCAGCATTATCGGGGCCGGCACCGGTTGATTCTGACATCGCCCCGGAGAATAGTATCTTTGCCTGTGCAAAGACTTGAAAGGAATTCATCATCGTTGTCAGTAAGATAAAGAGTGTTGTCGGAGAAAGCAATGGAAGGGTTATACCAGTGAACTTTCTAAAGGAGCTTGCTCCATCTATGTCGGCTGCTTCGTAATACACCGATGGGATGTTTTTCAGCCCGGCAATGAAAAGCACCATGTTATACCCGACTCCTTTCCAGATACTCATGATGATCAGGGCCGGCATAGCCCATTTCGCCTCATTCAGCCAGGGGATGTTCTGTATACCGACAAACCCGAGAAAGTAGTTAAGAATACCGTATTCAGTACTCAATACCCATCTCCATACCATAGAGACTGCAACCATCATGGTAATGACCGGCATATAATAGGCAACCTTCAAAAGCTCTCCGAACGGCATCTTCCGATTGAACATGCTTGCCAGAAGCAAGGAAAGAGGAACACTGAAGAGAAGTATCCCGACAACATACATAACAGTGTTTTTTACTGCTTTAAGAAAATCAGGATCAGTTAACATCCTTGTGTAGTTTCCCGCCCCAATGAATTGAGGATTTCTTCCGATGATACTCCATTTGAATGTGGAGATATAGAATCCATAGAGCGTAGGGAATCCCATGAAGATCAAAATCCCCAATACCACAGGCGCAACAAAAATGAGTCCCCACATCATCTCTGTCTTTCTTCGGGGCGAAATTGTCCCTTTCGGCAATAATGATGCGCTTTGTACGAAAGTCTCAGTGCTCATATTCTCTCCTTTCCTTTATACCTATTACACTATTCTTACTAAAAGAAAGCTCCCTCCCCCTTAACAAGAGGGAGGGAGAACGAATAACGTTATGTTATTCTTTGAGTAAACTATCTACAGTCTTCTGCATTTCAGCACACACATCTTCAGCAGTCTCCTGACCAGTAAATACCATATTCAACTTTGCGCCCATGGTATCATAAAAGATCTTCACGAAATTATTGAATACAAGGATCGGTGCGGCATCTTCAATATCAATGAAAGCCTCATTATTGAATCCAGCTCTTACAGAGCGAAGATAAGCACCTGAGTTTGCTACAGAGAGACGAATTGGTATGGCTTGTCCGGAAGCAGCAACAGCAGACTGTCCCTCTACACCGGTAAGATATTCAATGACTCGCCAAGCGGCATCAGGATTCTTTGCATCTTTAGGGATAGCATATCCAACCATATCAACCCATGTATGAGCTTTCCCATTCATCGTAGGCATAGGAACGACATTCCAGCCAAAAGGAAGATCAGCCTTCAGATATCTCATAGTCATCCATCTACCGATGATGTACATCGCACCTTTCTGCTGTGAAAATCTATCAGCAGGAGAGATATCACGCAGCTGGTCGGGAGTTGGATTCACACCATATTTGACATTAAGATCGTTAATATAATTGATTGCCTGAATAAATTCGGGAGTATCTATATTAAGCTTGGTTTTACTCTCAATCCAATCAGGAGCAAAATACGGGACGAAAGTCTTCCATCGGCCATAATTAAAGAGCAATCCGTTAACATCATCAGTAGTTAACGCTTTGGCATCTTCAAGAAATTTATCCATAGTCCACTCGCCCTTGTTGTACAAATCTATTGGTGTAGCAAGACCAGCTTTCTTGAACATGTCTTCATTATAGTAGACAACATAGGTAGACCAGTCTTTTGGTATTGAGCAGAGATCACCTGTTTCAGGATCGCTAAAAGACTTAAGGTGATCAGGATTGAAGTCATCTGCACAGAACAGGGTACTGTTATCAGCATATTTCTGCAGGTTGGTCAACTGTCCCTCTTTCTGATACTGAACGAACTCCGGGAATCCAAGATAACAGATGTCAGGAGGAGTCCTGCCGGCAACCATGGTCTGAAGCACATCACCATAGTTAGGAGGGGTGATAATCTCGACTGTTATATCGGGATTCTGCTCCAGGAAGGGAGCAAGATACCCTTCTACAGTCTCTTTCTCACCAGCACCGCCCCACATCATAAACGTGACATTACCGCCGGCAGCGGCTTCTTGTGCCCCTGAAGCAGCTGCTTCCTGCTGTCCGCCGGCAAATAAGCTAATCGAAAAAAGTGATAATACGATTGTGAATACAACGATTTGTAATCTTTTGTTCATAAAACTTCTCCTTTTCTTTTTTTTGAAATCTTCTAGTAATATTTATACCAATTTGTTATTTTTCCCGTTACCCCCTTCTCTAACGGTTCCTTATCAGGTGATAACCCTTAATAAATTGAAACGTTTCAATTCCAAATTAAAAAAACTCAGCCTAATTTTCTACATGATTCCCTGATAATAAGTTCCGGTTCAAGCAGCCTATGCGATGGTTTCGACTGTCTGTGCAGAATACCCTCAATCAGCAGACGTGCAACGATCTTCCCGGCATCATATAGAGGTTGTCTTATAGCAGTTATTGGAGGATTATAGTGAACACTCCAGTCAGCATCATCAAAGCAGATAACTGAAATATCCTTCCCGACTGTATAACCGAATTTCTCTATTCCTTTCACCGCACCAATCGCAAGCTGACTTCCTGCTGCGATGACAGCTTCTGGAGGATCCGCAAGCCGCAGTAGATCAATCATATGTTTTGTTGCACTTTCAATCTCATCATCATTCACTGATGTTTTGATCACCAGTGCCGGATCAATCTGCAGCCCTGCTTCCTGCAAACCGTGTTTATATCCATCTGATCGGTGATGGGAGAAAACATAATCTTCAGGAGTACCTATATAGGCTATTCTTTTGTGATTAAGCCTAAAAAGATACTGAACGGCCTGTCTTATCCCCAATTCACCGTCAACGTCTACCCATGAGAAGTCCATGGGTAGATTACTTCTGCCGAATACGACAAAATTCTGTTTCTTATCATGCAGCATGTTGATGATAGGGTCATTCACTTCAGGCCTGGTGAGGATCACCCCATCGACAGCCCCGCTGTCAATCAACTGTGCATACTCTCTAAGATTCTCTTCCTGACTGAAAGTTCTAGGATGAGAAGAGAGAATCAATTTGAATTTCATCATAAAACAAGTCTCAGTGATACCGGCTAATAGATCTGAATAATAAGACTCTTTTCGTCGACGTTTAGAAAATGGATAAATCAATGTAATAGTGTCCGTTTTGTTTCTTGACAGATTTCTGGCATTGAAATTCCGAACAAAACCTGTCTCATCAATTACTTTCAGAACTCTCTCTCTAGTCTCCTTTTTAACCTTATCAGGATTATTAAGAACATTTGAGACAGTCCCAAGAGATACTCCGGCTTTCTTTGCTACATCAACGATCTTTGGCATCACACATCCTCTTTGAAACGATTCAATTTTAACTCAGATATTTTTATTTGTCAATCTTCTTTTTGCATGAAAGA
>CAYYPJ010000163.1:0-5944 GCA_964473495.1 uncultured Spirochaetales bacterium | reverse complement strand
GAAGTCTCAGAACGCATCACTAATTTTGCTGGGATCAAAGACAGCAGCAAGAGTATCCCTACACTTTGTCAGTATCGATCCCTGATCAGCGAAGATAAGAACCTTCTAGTCGGTGGGGATAGGATATTCGCACAAGCATTACCTGCAGGTGTCCAGGGAGCAGTAAGCACGATCTCTAATATCTATCCAGAATTGTTCAAGGGTATCTATAGCGCATATGTGAACAACGATGAACAGTCAATGCAAAAAAAACAGCAGACTGTCTGTGATATCTTAGATATTCTCACCTCGTATCCCTACTATTCAGCAATAAAGCTGATGCTTGAATATCGCGGCATTGATATGCCTCCAACATATTCCAGGATGCCTATCGGAAGAATATCTTCTGAGCAAAAGAACACACTGAGAAACAGTCTTAAAGAAGTAAAAGAATTGGAGGGCCTGGTTTGAAAAAAGAGGACAGTTCAAAACATAATCTTCGCAGCAGAAAAGCTGTCGGAGGAGACCATAGGATCCCATGGGCAGTCAATCTGCGAGCCTGCGGTTATACTGGAGAGGAACTGGAGAAACCACTGATAGCTGTAGCTAACAGTTGGAGTGAGATGGTTCCGGGACATATGCATCTTAGAGAGATATCACAAGCCGTCAAAGATGGCATTCGTATAGCAGGAGGAACTCCCTTCGAGTTCAATACCATAGCCCTTTGTGATGCCCTTGCCCAAGGGCATGAAGGAATGCATTACATTCTTCCAAGTAGAGAGCTCATCACAAACGGTATTGAAGTGACTGTTCAGTCTTATCAGTTTGATGCCATAGTCCTTATTGGGGCATGTGATAAGATCATTCCTGCCCAGCTGATGGCATTAGCCAGACTGGATATACCCGGCATCATGATCACTGGTGGACCAATGATCCAAGGTACCTACAAAGGTAAAAAAGTTACCCCCACAGATGTATTAGAGACTCTTGTTGATCTGAAGACCGGTAAAGTCACCTCCAAAGAACTACTGGAAATCGCTGATGCATCCTTTCCCTGTGCCGGGTCCTGTGTCGGTGCATGGACAGCCAACTCGATGGCCTGCATCACAGAAGCCATGGGCATGTCTCTGCCCGGTTCAGGAACCATTCCCGCAGTCTACTCAGCGCGGAGAAGACTGGCTAAGAAGACTGGTATGAAGATCATGGAACTCCTGGAGAATAATATAACCCCTAGGGATATCATGACAGAGAGTGCTTTTCGAAATGGTATCAAGATGGCAATGGCCATAGGCGGATCTACCAATGTGTTTCTCCACCTGCCGGCAATCGCAGCAGAGGCTGGAATAGATATTCCCCTTGACCTGTTTGACTCTATAAGCAGAACGACACCGAAACTCTGTACATTAAGTCCTGGAGGGAATCACGTAATCGAAGACCTTTACCATGCAGGTGGGGTTCAGGCAGTCCTTCATGAACTTGCCGGCCTTATTGACACAACCTGCATGACTGTCACGGGAAAAAGCATCAAAGAGAATTTAACACAAGTTGATTATATAGATCATGAGATTATTAGACCGCTCGAACATCCCGTGACCCCTGAAGGTGGACTTCTTGTATTATATGGAAATCTGGCACCGGAGGGAGCTGTTGTCAGAAAGGCGACACTACCGGGTAATATGATCAGATTCTCTGGAACAGCAAAAGTATTCAACTGTGAAGAGCACGCAACAGCTGCAATCATCAATGGCGATATAAAACCGGGTAATATGGTAGTCATACGCTATGAAGGTCCCAAAGGCGGCCCTGGTATGCGTGAAATGCTTACAGCATCAGCAACGCTGAAAAGTGCAGGGTTTGGTGAGAAAGTGGCACTTATTACTGATGGAAGATTCTCAGGGGCAACAAGAGGGCCCTGTATAGGACATGTCTCTCCAGAAGCAGCAGACGACGGTCCTATCTCGTTAGTACATGACGGAGATGTCATAGAATTTGATACTGAACAGAGAACCTTGAATCTACTGGTTGATGAATCGGAGCTTGATAGGCGAAGAGCTCTGCTGGTTCATCCTGAACCAAAGATAACAAGTGGATACCTCTCTATCTATCGTGAAATAGTCTCCTCAGCAGGTAAAGGTGCAGTACTCATGCCGCCGTCAAAAATGGAAAAGTCAAAGAAGAGTGGTATTCGAGCTGGAATCGAGGAGCAGTAAGTGGAAAACAACAATAAAGTGAATTTGCAGGTCGATATTGCCGGGGTACGATTGAAGAGCCCTCTTATCTTGTCTGAAGGGCCGTTATCCGGAACCGCTGAACTCATAACACGAGCAGCTGAACATCAACTGGGAGCAGTAGTCACAAAGAGCATACGAAACGAACCAGCAGTATCACCTTCCCGCTATATGACCAGGATCCAGAAAGGTCTGATCAATGCCGATTGGACAGATATAGGATTTGATGCATGGATGGGAGAGCTTGAAAAGATCGATATCAGAGTGCCTCTCATAACGAATATCGCAACAAATCACGTGAAACCGGAAAAAGCTGCAGAATATGCAGAGATCCTACAGCACCATGGAGCAAGCATAGTGACCTTTTCCGATTATGAACCTGAGAATCTCATTGATGCTGTTCGCATGGCAAGAGCACAAGTCGATGTACCCATCATGGTCAAACTTCCTCCCTTTCGAAAAGATATCGGGATCTTGTGTAGAGAACTTGAGAAAGCAGGAGTCAATTGTATAGCGGCCATGGATGCTGTCGGACCTGCAATGGATATAGATATCGATACAGGGAAATCAACATTAGGAAATAAAGAAGGCTTTGGCTATCTCTCGAGTGCTCCCATATTTCCCCTGACACTTGCTTACATCGTAGAGATCTGCAGAAATGTCACTGTCCCCGTCATTGGAGTAGGCGGAGTGACCAATTACAAGGATGTCATCAAGTTGATTATGGCTGGTGCTACTGCAGTAGGAATATCCGGAGGAGCCATTCTCCATGGCCTGGGATTGTTTGATCGCATATATGCAGATCTTGAGCGTTGGATGCAGAAGAATCATATTAACGATTTGAATGAAATACGAGGAAAATATCACAAACAGCAGGTGGAAGAGGAGTATGGATGGATCCCCCACATCGATAAGGAAACCTGTACCGGTTGTGGATTATGTGTGACCTCGTGCTTCAAACAAGCGATTACTCTTAAAAACAAAAAAGCGGTGATCGATCATGAAAAATGTACAAGTTGCGGAGTATGTTTAACTACATGTCCTACTAAAGCAATAACTTTGTAACAGAGTGTAAAAAAAAGAAAGGAGAAAAGGATGATCAGAAAAGAATGGATGAAGAAGTTTGTTGTCGTATTGGTAGTTCTCATTATTGCCAGTGTCTTTGTCGGGTGTTCAAAGAAGGAGGGTGATACACAAGCTGCGGTTGATACCAAATCTGCAGAAGCTGTAACCGTTGAAGAACCATCATTACGAATGGTTATGGTTACTAATGTTGCCGGGTTAGGTGACGAAGGATTCAATGATGCAGCTTGGATGGGTTTTGAACGAGCTAAAGCAGAATTGGGTGCTGAGATCGCCGTTATCGAATCAGGTGAACAGTCTCAGTATGTGCCAAATCTCCAGGCTGCAGCAGAACAGGGATATGATCTGATTGTTGCTGTAGGTTTTTTACTCGCTGATTCAGTTACAGAAGTTGCAAAGCAGTATCCTGACAGCCATTTCGTCATGATCGATGGAACCGTAGATGCTCCGAATGTTGTCTCTGTTCTGTTCAGGGAAAACGAAGCTGCATATCTTTCAGGAATCATTGCAGGTCTGACTACAAAGACAAATAAAGTCGGATTCATTGGTGGAATGGAAACGCCACCTGTAATCAGATTCGAATCTGGATGGAAAGCAGGTGTTGCAACCGTAAATCCAGATATTGAGAATACGGTCAGTTTTATCGGCAGTTTTAGTAACCCCGGAGCTGGTAAAGAACAGGCTACCATTATGTACAAACAGGGAATTGACATTATTCAGTGTGTTGCCGGTTTAACAGAAGTTGGAGTCATTGAAGCAGCAAAAGATATGGATACCTGGGTGATCCCTTGTGATAAAGATAAAACAGAAATGTGTGGAGGACATCAATTGACCTCTTCAGTGAAGAAAATCGATGTCGCAGTTATGTCAGTTGCATCTGAAATGAAAGAAGGAAAATTCAATGCTGGGGTAATGTCTCTAGGATTGAAAGAAGGTTCCGTAGGGTTTCCTGAAAATGCTCGAGAAGTAGTAGCACCTGAAATCATGAAAATTGTTGATTCTGTTTCAGCAAGGATAGTCTCTGGTGAAATAGTTGTCCCTTCAAATAGAGAAGAGTTTGCAGTATTTACTGCTCCAACTATTAACTAACAGAGATATTCAGAGACATTCGTAGAAAGGAGCGGGGATAGATGAATAACACAATAGTACAAATGCAGAACATAACAAAACAATTCCCCGGTGTATTGGCGAATGATGATGTATCCATAGATGTCAAAGAAGGAGAGATCCTGGCACTGTTGGGAGAGAATGGAGCAGGAAAGACCACACTGATGAATATTTTGTATGGTCTTTACTCCAAGAACAAAGGAGAGATCTCTATTCGAGGTGAGAAAGTAGAGATCTCCTCCCCCAAGGATGCAATCAATCTGGGTATAGGAATGGTCCACCAGCATTTTATGTTGGTGGAGCGCCTTACCGTTGCTGAGAATCTGGTTCTGGGCGCAGAACCCAAGCACCGAGGCTTACTTGATTACAAGAAAGCGGAAAGGATCGTTGAGGAGTGTTCAAAGAAGTATGGTCTCAGTATTCATGCAAAGTCAATGGTATCGGATATCTCAGTTGGTGAACAGCAACGATTAGAGATCTTGAAAGCGTTATATCGGGGTGCAAAAGTATTGATTCTTGATGAACCGACCGCAGTCCTTACCCCGCAGAAAGTGGAAGAACTCTATAAAGTACTTCGGGAATTAAAACGAAAAGGACATTCAATAATAATCATAACTCATAAACTGCAGGAGATCAAAGAGATCAGTGATCGGGTGACTGTTATGAGGTCCGGTAAAGTTATCGGCACACATAACACCAAAGATGTCACTAAACAACAGTTAGCTGAGATGATGGTCGGGAGACCGGTTGTTCTCCAGATCGAGAAAGAAGAGCAACAGGCTGGAGAGATCGCATTTGAAATTGAACATCTGCAAGTAAAAGATTACCGAGGATTACCAGCCATCAAAGATCTGAGCATGAATATCCGAAAAGGGGAGATCGTCGGGATTGCCGGTATCGATGGAAATGGTCAGAGGGAACTGCTTCAGGCATTAGCCGGGATTATTCAAAGGGACCGCGGTTCTATAAGAATCTCCGGGTATGAACTGCCGAAAAAATTCACACAGAAAGAGATGACAAAACTACTAGTCGCCCATATATCAGAGGATAGACAAAAGTGGGGACTGATACTTGATTACACCATTGAAGAAAATCTTCTTTTAGGATTGGAAGATGAAAAACAATTCCAAAAAGGTATATTTCTACATAAGAAACATATTGCTGAAAGAGCAAAAAAGCTTATCAAAGAGTTTGATATTCGAACCCAGAGTGCTGAAACTCTTGGGCGAAAACTTTCAGGAGGTAATCAGCAGAAAGTTGTTCTTGCTAGAGAGATCTCTAAAGACCCGGAAGTCCTGATAGCTGCACAACCTACCAGAGGTTTGGATGTTGGTGCTATTGAGTTTGTATATAGACAGCTGCTGGCTCAAAGGAAAGATGGGAAAGCAATTCTGCTTGTCTCCTATGAGCTTGATGAGATATTTACGCTTAGTGACAGGATTCTGGTGATCTATGATGGTGAGATCATCGCAGAATTCTCTAGAGAAGAAGCTTCCATGAAAGAGGTCGGACTCTGTATGGGGGGAGTAAGGAGACCTCAACATGAT
>CAYYPJ010000162.1:0-6074 GCA_964473495.1 uncultured Spirochaetales bacterium | reverse complement strand
TGATGTAGGACACCAATCCAATGATCAGCAAATATCTCTTAGAGACACGCTTAGGAGTTTTCCCACTAATAGGGAACTGGGAATGATGATGATCTGCCGGATGGTAAGTATTAACCTGATAGAGAAATCTGATACAGAATGGAAGTACTCTTGAAATGTTCCAAGCATCGGAGCCACTGCTGCAGCTGCCATAATGGTGAGCGTGAAGAGTAAGAGAATGGTGAGTGACCGGGAAGTTTTTTGCATTGCTGTTCTCATTGATCTGTTTATGATTGATATATTTCATGATAAACAGATGGCATACACAATAGTTGGAATTCTCTCGACTATTGGTCCTTTTCCTATTAAATTTTATTCAGACATAGTACCATAGAGATGCTTGGATATATTTTCTTGAAAAATTGATATCGATATGATCGTATTGAGAGGAACGTAGTATATGATGGCAAGATTAAAGCATATTGCATTGCTTGATAAGACAGCAGAACTTACTCGGCTGTTAAAGGCTAGTACTGACCTGAAAGTATTCCTTACCGATTTGTCAACACTTATTGCCAAACACATGGAAGCCGATTCCTGTTTGTTCTTCATCTATGATAAGGATCAAGATGAATTAGTTCTGCAGGGTACCTATGGTCTATCTTCCGGTTTTGTCGGAAAGCTGCGCCTTAAATCCGGAGAGGGGATAACCGGGACTGTCCTGAAGACTCTGCGTCCGATCAATGCAGGTCATGCAGACAAACATCCTAAATTCAAACCTGTTCATGGTATTGGTGAAGAATCGTTTCACTCATTGTTGTCGGTACCTATCAGGAGAGGGATGCATAGAATAGGAGTGATCACCCTCTACAAGAGAGAACCCTGCTATTTTACCTTGAAGGATGTCACTGTACTTATTGCAATCGCTTCACAGATAGCTTCATCAGTTCTCAGTGCCGGGATTCTCCTCTCATTAAAACATAAGGCTTCTCCTTCGGTAACTATTGATTCACCGGTACATGGTATAGGGGCATCACCAGGTATCGTACATGGAGAGACCCTCCTGTTTGACCGGCAGCAGTTTTCCTATCCAGAGGATATCCAGCAGGATTCGACAGAAGAGGACTTTGGTGAAGCGGATACTGTTGAAGAGTTCGATGGTGCGATCGAGAAGACTCTAGGACAGCTAAAACAGATAGAAGACGACCTTGGAGTGGGTTTGAGTGATATTGCCGGTCTTATCTTCACTGCACACTATCTGATGCTGAAGGATCCCAATTATACAGGAGTGATGAGATCTCACATAGAGGGCGGCATGAGTATAGAACATGCTATCCGTTCTGTGACCAGTGAATATGCAGCCATGTTTGCGGCGACTGACAATCCCAGGATCCAGGAAAAAGAACAGGATCTGCGTGACCTTGAACATCGATTACTTACCAATCTTCACCATACAGATACTGATCGCAGTGATTATTCAGCGTATGTTATTGTGGCTTCCGCTATCTATCCCTCTGAGCTGGTCAGATTTTGGGTACAGAAGGCAAAAGGGATCATTCTTCATGGGCAGGGGTTGACTGCACATATATCAATCCTCTCTCGTTCTTTGAATCTACCATTACTTCTGGTCAATAATAGAGAGATCCTGCATATCCCCAACTCAACCCCTGTTATTATGGATGCAACACAGGGGATTCTGCATGTCAATCCTGAAGTATCTTTGATCAAGCAGTATGAGAAGATCGCTCGTAAGGAGCATCCTCCCATACCAAAAGATCTTACTGAGAAGAACGTCACCATGGATGGACGAACGATCGAAGTACAGGTGAATGTGAATATCCTTCATGATGCAGAATGCGGTTTTAAACAAAAGGCTGGAGGTATTGGACTCTATCGATCAGAGTTCCCCTTTCTTATACAGAATGATTTTCCATCTGAAATGCAGCAGCTTCAAGTCTATTCAAAGATCTGTGACAGCAGTGGCGATCATGAGATCACCCTGCGAACTCTCGATATCGGAGGGGATAAATTACCCGGTTACGTAGAGAACATCTCTGAGGATAACCCTTTTCTCGGGCTGCGGGGGATCCGATATTCTCTTGAAACTCCTGACATCTTTCATGAACAGATTCGGGCTATGCTGCGTGCCGGAGCAGGAAGACAGTTACGACTGCTTTTCCCAATGGTATCATCTCTTGAAGAGTTCTTGAGTGCTAAACAGGCAGTATATACCTGTATGAAGTCGTTGGAGGATCAGGGGGTGGAGTATTGTCGTAATCCAAAAATGGGTGCAATGGTGGAAGTCCCTTCAGCAGTGGAGATTGCAGCTGATCTAGCTGAAGAGGCAGACTTCTTGAGCATTGGTACAAATGATCTTATCATGTATCTTCTTGCCGTGGATCGAGGCAATGAACGGATTGGGGAGATGCATACAGCTTATCATCCGGCGGTGATGCGAACACTCAAACGGTTTGTCGAAAACGTTCGGTCGACTCATCCTGATATCGCTGGGTATTTGTCTGTATGCGGTGATGCAGCAGGTGATCCATTATTTCTTCCCTATCTGATAGGGATCGGTATTAGTTCTTTCAGTGTGGAACCTGCTAAATTGGTCAGTATCAAACAGCTTATCAGTAAACTCTCCTATGAGAAGTGTACAATGTATGCTCATGATCTACTGCAGGCTAGGACCACTGGTGAGGTTGAAAGAAAGATTTCCAAGTCCTTTGTGTGCAGTATGTCTCAGTAGTATGCTATGGCTATATGGTGCTGTTGGTTTCTCCCCCGGAGTAACGTGGATAAAAGATGGTCATGGACTACTGTTGATGATGTGTTAAAAGAATATAGAGAGCAATAGTCTATTACCAATTCTCTATATCAATGAATGATGATCTCCTCTCAAACATATCAGGAAGGAAGAAGCAGGGGTGTCAGAAGAGATAAAAGCGGGAGTATGAGGTCTATGGACTATATATGGATGGTGAATTGATGAAGAAATCAAATCAGCAGCGGTTTGTAAGTCTGCCTATGGTATATCGTTATATGAACGATTTGTTTATGCATATCGGCGGAGTGTTTCAGGCAGAATTTAGGCATGAGATCGATAAATCATGCAAAGAGCGTATTATGCTTGCTGTCACGCATGTCAATGGCTGTAGACTCTGCAGTTATGCGCATGCAAAGATAGCGCTGGAAGTCGGAATTGATTCTGATGAGATCACGGGTATTCTGGATGGGGAGTTTCATGATGTTCCCGAAGAACAGTATGTTGCAATACTCTTTGCTGAACACTATGCTGAGACTATGGGTTCCCCATCAGATAAGAGTGTCTCACGGCTATTGACCTATTATGGGAGGCAAAAGGCCTCTGCAGTGATAGCAAACATCAGGATGATTATGGTCGGCAATGTCTATGGGAATGTTTTAACAGCTTTTTGGGATAGATTAAGAGGCACCCCGATTCCCGGCAGCAATGTGCTGCGTGAAGTAACAATAATACTAAGTATTATTCCCTTTACCCTATTCCTTGGGACGAAAAGACTGCTCTATACACTTCTACCTCCCTACCGTAAGTACCCTGATCGTGTGCTAGAGGCAGGTATGAAGCTCTCTCCTGATAATCTTTTCTAGTTGAGGAGCGATCTCCACGGAATCACATATTGTCTTCAGGTGTACATATGCCGAAAATTCAGGAATGGTAGAACCACTACAGGTGTAGTGCAATATGATATCGGTACCAGAAGTGCTTCCCCGACAGGCAATACGAAAGGGTATCTCTGCAATATGCCCGGCAGAAAGAGCTCTACAGTAATAATACAGTACACGTGGGGCAGCTTTGGTCAGAATGAAAGTATTTGATTCTTGGCCCTGTGTGATCGAATCATAGGATGGAGAGAGGAAATTTACATCTTCCGAGTATATCCCCATAATATTGAGATATTCATCATCCCGAATCTTATCAATGTTCGCGCACATCTTTTGGGTGAGAATTGGTAATTTCGGTATAGAGGGAATATCACGTTGTGCCTTTGAGGGCATAAGCTGATATGCTTCTTCTACCGTGATGGATAGAGTCAAACTGTCTATCGGGTTAGTGCTTTCATGTTCGAGGATCAATACACAGGGTTGAAATCTGTTCTTCCACTGTAGATATTCTCTCAGTTCTTCGACCCAATGTTCAACATCATTGGTCCATGAAGTATATACTGAATCAATGAATAATCGTGTGTCCTGATCTGTTCGCTCAATGATATTTTGAATGGTCTTTTTAGGAAGTGCATAAGAAATCTCATCATCACTGGTATAGGAACGTTTTGCGGTATGCATCCTGAACATCGCTTCTTTGGGGTAACGTCTGAAAATAGCTTCTGCTAGCGCATGTATCTTTCCTGAATCCATCGGGATTGGGTTCTGCAGATGGAGAATGCCCTGTTTTTCCGGTTCTATCCTGATAGAAAGAGGATTATTGACAGGAATCATGCTCTGATCCAATTGAGCAATATCCTGTAGGGAACATACAGGCACAAAGGCTTTTGTCGGATGAAGAAGGACTGCATCATATCCATTTTTGATGATTTCCTGATAAAGCGAAGGGGTCTGGGTCCAGAGAAGCACTCGGTCTGATGGATAACGATGAATGATCATCGAAAGGGCAGCAGCCATCATATGAACAAATGAATCATGTGTCTCCTGCTGTTGTGTCTGCAGCATGGTGACCGAGAGATGTTTGATCGTATCGACATCAATCGATTTTTCCTGATGCCCCTGAGGTATCATCTTGATTGCAGAATCAATCTTTGACTTGCAGCCAGATGCCGCAGCATATTCCTGATAGGCGAGCAGCCTGTCAGGAATGAAATCGGGAATGAAGATCTTCACATCATTACTCTGATGCCTCTTTCCAAACAGAAAGTCCCAAGGCATGCTCTGCCACGAAGTTGAACTCATAAGTATGGTATGGTCGATCAAGCATATAGCTCGCATATCCATAGCTTGTCCTCCATCTCTACTCTAATTATACTATCTAGTATGGTAGAAAGGAAGAATACTGAAGTAAAAAGTCGATACTACACAGTATAATCTGTGTTCTGTGCAGTCTTTTTTCGATTTGGTTTGAATTTTCGATAGAGATAGAAGAGTATTAACATTTCAGGAATCCAAAAGAAGACAGCATAGGAGCCAACCATAATCCAACTGACATCATTGCGTACCCATAGTAATATGATATCCGAGACATCAGTCAACAGCAGAATGAGCATGATGCTTGAGAGTTGAAACGGTCTACGTGTCCGAAGACCATAAATGACTGCAACGATAGATGCGAGAGCGATAGCAAAATTACGGTTTGCATATAATCCGATAGGGTGCATGACAGACGAAGTCTGAAGAAGACCGGTAAATTGGTATGAAGGATCAATATAGGCTAAAATACCCATTACAAGAGAAAAGATTGCATGAAGACTAGTATAAATGTATACCCATATGGATATATTCCTTTTCATAATTATTCCCTCACAAATATATGAACAGTATACAGAGAGTATTTAACCCTGTGCAATAGATGTTAGTGCTAAAATAGGAGTATTTTCCTGTTTTAGATAAATGTTGAGGTACTGCGATTTTCGTTCGCCTCACAGAATGCACATACTCCTTAGTTCTGTGCAATGACTTTGCCTATATACTCCTATGAAAAAGTTTCGTTTCTTTTAATCGTGCGGCTGGAGACCCTTTCTCTGAAGGGCAGTTGGATGGCTATCCATGTGTTCTTTGAAAGAGTCCCCTTTCTCTACGGATCAGGGGTAATACCGAATAATCTTGAAGATTTCAAGAGGGGATCAGGGAGTTGATCATGAATCAGTTCTTCTCTGATGAGAATATGCAGAAATTCTTCGTTTACACCATAGATGGCCGATGCCTTGATCTTGATATAGAACCTGCTTTGGCATGTATCCCTCATGACAAGGGGTGGCGAGCTTCCTTTGAAGAGGAGATCAAGACTTCTAACGTGAACGCTGAGGATGCGACCTTTTAGCAGATTTTAATCGATTCTATAGGAGTCCAATAGGGCTTTGTACGTTTGATCCGGGGAAAGATAG
>CAYYPJ010000161.1:809-6079 GCA_964473495.1 uncultured Spirochaetales bacterium | reverse complement strand
ATAGAGAGGAAGCGAGGGTTCTCCGAGACCTTCGACAGTACCGGATCTAGTACTGAAGACTCCGAGTCCTTGCCTGTAAGAAGGAATTCCATTGAAACGTCTAGTGCTTTTGATATTTCATAAAGCTGGATTGATTTTGGAATGGAATTCCTAGTCCTCTGGCTCTTTAATACATCATAGGAGATGCTCAATCCCTCGCACATTTTCTTTATTGAGATTCCTTTTGTTTTCCGTATTACATCTAATCTTTCCCAAAAATGGTAAGCAAATGATTGTGAAGTCATAGTGCATTATACACCCGCTAGTGAAATAAGGTAACAAATGTATCTAAAAGTTATTGACAAGTAAACAAATGCGCCTTATTATCAGGTATGACTAATGCACAAGGAAGCAAATGCGCCGTAAAGGCAGAACTTGCCCCAGAAGAAAAAAGATTGCTAGAGGAGCATTTAGCAATCAGAGGGCAAAAACAGGGATGGTTCATCCGTCGAGCCATTTTAGAAAAACTTGAGAGAGAATCTACTAAACAGCCAGAGAAGTCTCATGGCTAAGCTCAAAAGAGAGGGTCAACAATGCTAGATAATCAAGTATTGGTCACCAAAGAAGATTTGAATAATTTTGAGAAGAAACTGGATCTGCTGAATGATCAATTTGCCCTGATCCTCCAGATCACAAAGTCCCCAACAGTCGTGAAAATCAATGATATTGCGCGCATGGAGAATGTATCGACTACTCAGATTCGTGGGAAAGAGAGATATCTTCTCCCACGATTTGGGGTATCTGCATTCGAGGGGACTACCCGCTGGCCGATGAAAGAGTATCTGGAGTGGAGAAGTATTCCTCCCGATAAACGAAAACAGATGTGGCGGGATCTTCCTGCCAAAGAACGACAGAGGATCGTTATGGGTAAGTATGCTGATGCCTCCTAGCTATACGAGGAGTGAGAATGGTGGTAATCCACCTGACAGCCGGGAAAGGCCGGCAATTGGAAGCAGTCCGGTTGGTCGAGGACGCTGTCTTGAAAACAGTTGGGCTTAACAGGCCTCGGGGGTTCGATTCCCTCTGCTTCCGTACACCTTGCCCCGTATGGGGTGGTGATCTTAAAAATAGTTGTTTAACTAACCCGCACTTTGCTGTCGGCTAGTGTGGGTTCTTTTAAGGAGGAAGTATGGCAGCAAGAAAGGGTATGCCGAGATGTAATCATCCAATGATTTTACAAGAGAACGATATTAAGGAACTTACAGATGCAGCAAAACTGATATACAAAGTAACTGATCTTATCAATGAAAGTGATGAAGCTAGAACATTTGCGATCTTCAAGATTCGAGTAAATTCGCGAAAAATCTATACCAACCTAGAAAAAGTATTGAATAAAGCTCAAAAAGTAGCTGAAAAGGAAAATATTCAATGTACACCTACGGCTGTTGTTTCTGCAGATCCTAATGATTGTATTGGGCCCTTGAGAGAAACCAGTGCGTAAAGGGGTACAGCAATGCAAGCATTAATACCCGTAACGTATACGCAAGATCTTGAAGCTGAAAGTGTATCAGCACATGAGTTGTACCAGGCACTTAAAGTTAAGATGAGGTATTCCCAATGGATTGGTCCACACCTGCTTGATCTAATCGAGGGGGTAGACTTTGTAAGGTTAACCTTACAAAGTTCTGGTGGCCGTCCATATGAAGATTACCTACTAAAACTCGATATTGCCAAACATATTTGTATGCTCTCGAGATCTCAGAAAGGAAAAGAGATCCGAGAGTATTTCATCAAAGTAGAAAAGGCTTGGAATAATCCCGATCTGGTGATTGCCCGGGCCTTACAAGTTGCAAGTCTTAAAATTGAGGCTCAGCAGCAGAAGTTCTTAGAGCTCAAACCGAAGGCTGATTTCTATGATCAGGTTGCAGGATCTAAAACAGCTATTGAGATGGGGCTGGTAGCAAAAACCTTGGGGATCCGAGGAATAGGCAGAAACACCCTGTTTACCTTTCTGCGGGAAATTAAGATCCTGCAGTACAACAACATTCCCTATCAGGAGTATGTAGACCGCGGCTATTTCCGGGTTATTGAGCAGAAATACAATAAACCCAGCGGAGAAGTCAATATCTCATTAAAAACCCTCGTGTTTCAGCGAGGGATTGATTTTATCAGGAAGAAACTCATTGAACACCGCATAACCACGCAACAGGAGGCAAGTTAATGGATGAGCAACGCATTGTAGATATACATGTAGATAAGGATCATGATCTGATCTTTTGCTCAGTAGGGCTCTATAAGATGTTCTTGGCTAATAGAGCAGAAGGACTGGAAGCAAAGCAGCTGTATGATCATCTGCTCTTTACCGCCAGGCTGCAGGAGACCAATATCATTCATGCTACAACCAAGTATCTCGGCAAAGGCCTTGGTTGGGGACAGGTGAAGATCAAGCGGGCAAAGACCTTTCTTAAGAAGAAGGGACTTATCTCATACGTACAGCGAAGAAATACTTCGGGTAAATTAACAGATGTGTTTATCCAGGTGAATTTCTACAGAAGAGAGCCCAAACTTGAAGAATCGTATGATCCAAAGAGAGCTGGGCAACTTGCCCTATTCGGTTTCATGACCGGTAGTACAGAATCTATACCACCGGTAGGAAATGGAATCCCTGCCGGAGGTATGGAAAATGACCATCCGGATAGGAATATAAATGTAACCGGTAGTACAGAATCTATACCACCGGCTCAAACCGCAAAAAACACCGGTGGTATGGCTGACCGCCCAGCGGCTGACCGTACGTACGGTGACAGACCACAAATGCTTAAGAGAGAAAGTAAAATGCTTAAAGAGAGAAAGAGAAATAGCGCAAGTCCTTCTCTCTCAGATTTTGGTGAAGAGATTCGAAGAGCCTTTGGCCAGTACTACACCGAGAAAATGGGAATAGCTCCCGCAGCGTTTACGCAAGAAGAGATGGAACTCATCGAAGAGCACCTATCCCGATTTGGGAAACTGAAACTCATGGACATGCTCTATGCATTCTTTACCGATCGTGTCCAGAATATTGCTGATTTTGCTAAAAAGGCAGGATACCGCTACAAGGTCTTTTCATCTCAAATTGAAGCTTTAGCCCTAGTGAAGCAATCGAGTGCAGTAGAAGCACCCCCTGAACCTCCTGAGGTATGTCCTACCTGCGGGGGCACAATCTGGAAAAGTACGGTTGGAGAGCAGATGTGTGCCAATTGTAAAACCTTCATTGAGCTGAAAAATGGAGTGTGGACTGTAGATCAGGAGTCAATTGTTCCTCAAGAAGATCTAAAAATTGACTTTAAGGCCGGTTAAATCGGGGTGGTTGGAATAAACTGTACAGAATTACAGTTCTGTACATATCCCCTAATATTAAGCTAATAAAGAATTATAAAGAAAAGAATTACCAGAGAGAGAGAAATATAGAAGGCTGTCGAGAATAATAAAAAATTCAAGGTAGAAAAGGAGCTGAAACGGTGGCATGTAAAGAGTGTGTTTTCTATGATTCTGAAGCGTCTGAATGTCGAAAACATGCCCGGTTCACGAACTTGAAAGGATTCCCCTTCAAGGTAAAAACCAGATGCTTTGTTTCATCCCTTGCCGTACAGGTTGCAGGCAAGCAGTACCTGACAGATCAGCAGGTTTCATTCCTCCTGGACCCGGTAACCTTTGGATCCTATGTCGTGAAAAATAAGCAGCTGATCTGGTGGCTTGAGATGAAAGACTATGAGTTCAATCTTCCTTCGCTGGTTTCCTACATCGAGGAGGCCCGAGCCAGCAAGCATTATGCTGCCAGTACGGTGAATATCAGAAAGGCCCAGGTAAAACGGATTGTGACTGAGATCTCAAAGCAGAATCCTGATCACTGGACTCTACTTGACCAGTACAAGATTGATCAGCTTTTTCGATCCATCAAGCAGCAGAAGAAGCAATCCAATGAAGTAACCTATCAGAGGATCCTCTCCCGGAAGGAGTTGGAAGAATTCATGGATCACCTTTCCCGGTATAATCCCCGGATCCATTTGTTCGCCCGGTTCCTGATCAATACTGGCTGCAGAGTCTCGGAAATGATCAATGTGAAAATACCCGGTTGTGAATTAACCAGCAAAGGTGAGTATGAGATTGTGGTCATGGGAAAGGGCCAGAAAGAGCGAACGGTGTATATCTCCAAAGAACTGCATGATGCGATTATCAGTAGGTTCCATGAAGGCGGAAAGTTCAAGCATGGGTATCTGTTCTGTACCCGTACCGGGAATAAATTCTATCGGCACTATATCTCAAACGAGTTGGGCCGATATGGAAAGAATATCATAGGACGTCCGGTTTCAGCGCATCGACTCAGACACAGCTTTGCAACTCTTATGATCGAGAATGGGCAGCCGATCAAGGCGGTATCTGAATACCTCGGTCACCATGATACAGCCATTACCCAGGACATGTATGTTCATGTAAAAATGGATAAAAAAGCATTACCAAATTTCTAAACACACATGAGGAGTATCAGTACCAGTGAAATTATACATATGCGGACCTATTACGAATAATCAAAATTATAAAGAAGAATTTTCCTTTGTAGCGGACTCCCTACTTGAAGCTGGTCATACAGTATTCAATCCCATTGAAATGGAATTAGGAGAACCTATCTTCTGGGAAGAGATCATGAAGATTGATCTTATTGAGATGCTGCAGTGTGATGGGGTTGCCATCGTGCATACCAATCAATCATCAAAAGGACAGGCGCTTGAAATGCTGATTGCAAACCAGCTGGGAATCCCCTGTCAGAGTTTTGAAAACTATCTATAGGAGCATACACTATGGAACCCGTTGGCGGAATCACAAGGGGCCTTTTCAGAGTAGGAGTTGGAAAAGATGTTATAACAGGAACGTATTGCGGGACCTACTGGGTCTCTCTTAGACCTTGTCCTGTATGTGGAAAAAAGCTATTTGCAAATGGAAAGAAATTTCTTTGCAGTGAGTGTGGGTATGAGAAGGAGTATACAGTTAAGAAAAAGCGAAAGAAGAGGAACTAATCAACAACCTCTCCCATAAGTGATATCTAAGGGAACTGAAAAAGGACAGCGGTTCAGGAGCTGGCACTCCCGAGCAGGTGCAGACACACCTATAGGATAACCTACCACCATCCAGTATCTATTAAATTTTCTGTGATGATAACCGATAGTATCCTCTTGTTCAATCGTCCAATTTGTATCAACAAAGGAGATCTAGATGAAAACACCATTGACGTACTACGGGGGGAAACAGCAGTTGGT
>CAYYPJ010000161.1:0-799 GCA_964473495.1 uncultured Spirochaetales bacterium | reverse complement strand
AACCTATTGTGAGCCTTTCTTAGGAGGAGGTGCAATCTTTTTCAGTAAGAGACCATCTGATCAAGAAGTGATCAATGATGTGAATAGAGAATTGATTAACTTCTATGAAGTGGTAAAGAATGATTTCGTTTCATTAGAACATGAGATCCAGATAAGTCTACATAGCCGGGATCTTCATAGGAAAGCAAACGTGATTTATAGCAATCCTGACATGTTTGACAAGGTAAAGAGAGCCTGGGCTGTATGGGTTACTGCAGCACAGAGCTTTGGATCAATGCTTGGAGGAACGTATGGCTATGATCATACCGGACAAACTTCAAAGAAGGTAATGAATAAGCGTGAATCTTTTACCTTGGATTATGCAGTACGACTGCAGAATGTAGATATCGAATGTACAGATGCACTACGGATTATTAGAAGTCATGATACTCCTGAAGCATTCTTTTATTGCGATCCGCCATATATCAATACTGACTGCGGCCATTATGATGGATATACGGTTGAAGATTACCAGATGTTACTTGAGCAGTTATCTAAGATTGAAGGGAAGTTTCTTCTAAGTTCTTTTCCAAGTGATATTCTAACTGAATTTACAAAGAAGCAAGGCTGGGAGCAAAGAGAAATTGAAATGGCAATGAATATAAATGCCAAATCAAAGAATAGAAAAATGAAGAAGATTGAGGTCCTGACAGCCAACTATGATCTTAGTCTTGGGCAGCAGGAACTCTTCTGAAGGAGAAGAATTGAAACGACATCCAGTAATTGTATATTGGGAGAAGTCTGGTAAAACAGAGTATTA
>CAYYPJ010000160.1:0-6108 GCA_964473495.1 uncultured Spirochaetales bacterium | reverse complement strand
TTATCTAATTGATGTTTCCATCTGCGACAGCTATACTTTATTCATATTGATAGAGGGGAAAAATGAGTGAATGTTCTGATTTTTGGCTTAGGTACCCATGGCGGCGGACTCTCGGCGGCACGTTACTTTGCATCTCATGGACATACCGTTCGTGTCACAGACACGAAAACAGCAAAAGAACTTCAATCAACTATCGATGAACTCACCCCATATGCTATAAGCTATACCTTGGGTGAACATGATGCGTCTGATGTTTCTTGGGCTGATTGTATTATCAAGAACCCAGCCGTACCTGCAGATCTACCGTTACTCCGCAATATATCATCTCTCTCCTCTGATATCTCCTACTTCTTCAGCCATACCAGAGTCCCGATACTCTCAATCACCGGCACAAAAGGAAAGTCGACCACCACTTCTCTTCTCTTCCATATCCTAGAAAGTGGTGATGCATCTGTCTATATGGGTGGTAATATAGGGAAATCCCCTCTTGATTTTCTCGATGAGGTCAATGACGACACGAAACCGGCAAGGACACTTCTTGAACTCTCCTCTTGGCAGATACATGATCTAGCGAGACAGCCATTTCGTCCCTGTGAACTCGTAGTCA
The DNA here is from genome assembly GCA_964473495.1 of uncultured Spirochaetales bacterium. Classification (GTDB taxonomy): domain Bacteria; phylum Spirochaetota; class Spirochaetia; order CAKZLE01; family CAKZLE01; genus JAIPFY01. Next base: position 5,501 of record CAYYPJ010000160.1, on the reverse strand, counting down.
TCACCCCGCTCTATCCGGATCATCAGGACAGATACAACTCTATAGATGAGTATATCAAGGATAAATTAACCATATTCTTATCAACACAGCCTCCTCAGAAGGCTGTACTTCCCTATGATGATCAGTATATAGCGCAATATCATGATGCTGTCTGTGCTGAGGAGTTTTGGTACTATACGTTGAGAAGAACTATCCCACCTGGTTTTTCCGGGGTACAATACACCTCAGGGACACTCCGATGTATCGACAAAGAGGATCTTATCACAGAGATCTCAATAAATCTTCCTATTTCATATCTTCCTGCCATCTGTGCTGCCTGGGCTCTTTCGATCCCGATAGATACAATCCTCGATGCTGTCTCTTCGTATGAAGGGCTCTCTCACCGAAGAGAGATTGTTACGGTGCGGGACGGGATAACCTTCATCAATGATTCAGCTGCAACTATTCCTGAAGCTGTCATCTTCTCACTAAACAGTATCAACACTCCTATCCACTTGATAGCAGGCGGTACTGACAAGCACTTGGATCCATCTGTGATGATACATTCACTCGAAAAGGTCTCATCACTCCACCTGCTTGCAGGAAGCTTTACTGACAAGCTTCTTGTGCTTCTGAAGGAACTGGCTATCCCCTATCGTGGGCCATTCTCTTCGATGAGAGATGCTGTTTCTTCTGCACGTGCAGCTGCAGCGGAGGATTCAACTATCATCCTCTCACCAGGGGCATCATCATTTGAATATTTTGTCAATGAATTTGACCGCGGTGATCAATTCAAGCAGATTGTTCTCACCCTTTAACGGGAACGTGCCATCCTTATGTGTTCCGCAATCAGGTATGCATCATAGATGATAGGGTTATAAACGACATCAAAACAGCCGTCTCTATAGGTTTGCTCTCCACCAAAACCAGTCTTGAAGAGATTCAGATTGTGCAGATGGTGGTACACGTCATGTCCCGGTGCTATCCCATAGAGATCGTAGATGCGGCATCCTCGTGCTATTGCCTGCTTGATCGTATACCACTGCAGGGCATACGAAGGAGAAGCGGACGTCTCTCCACGCAGCGAAGCCCCAAAGAGATAGAGCGCCATATCTTTGGTGTAGAGGACGATATTCCCGCCGATCATTCTGTTGTGTTCCCAGGCAAGATAGAGTCTGCTCTCCACTCCATTGCTGTATCTCCCAGAACCCATCTGCAGTACTGTCTCCATATACGCTTTAGCCCTGGGTTTGAATGAATCCCGTACCGATGTCTCTCTATAGCTCTCATACCACTGGTTGAAGTTCTTGGGAGAACCATCCCATTCTGATATATCTATCTGCTGCATAGATCGGGTAATATTACGCTTTGCTCGTTTTCTCATTTGAGCGAAGACAGCATCTTCACCACCTGTAAGCGAAATGATTACGGTACCTTCGGGTTGAATACTATAGGGAGCTATCTTTATCCTCCTGGGTAGAGTACCCCGTGGAGCATCTTTATCCCAGGGGACATCCCATCTCATGGCAAAGACATTCCTCCCCGTATATCTATGGATCGCATCTGAGAGTTCTTGCAGGTGTTCATATCGTAAAGGCCCTCTTGCGAGATCAGGACCATATGGTATGTAGCAAAGTGCATACTTCAGGAAGATATTCTTTTTTAATACGAGGAGTTCTTTCCCATCAAAGGTATATGCAGAGGCATCCCATCCATTGGTATGTTTTACTGATGCCCAATAGGAAGACTGGAAGGGGCTGCTCGTCGATAGAGACAACTCCTCTACTGATATCTGCACTACCTTCATGATTTCATACTATGAGATCAACCGACCTCTCCGTCCTTGATATTAACACTCATAAGCGGTTTCCCAGCTACTTCCAAGCCGCTTTTACCAACAACTACGGTATACGCTTCTGTACGTATGGGTACAGCGAAGAATGTATTCACTTTTATACGTCTCTTGTCCTCTTCATAGGGCTCTAATCCGATAACGGATACTTTATCTCCAGGTTGCGCCCAATCGGCAAAGAGAACTTCTACCTGTTCTTCATCCTGCTCATCTTTCGCACTAGCCGCAAGTAACATACCCTGGCTCTTCACCCCCCTCAGTTTTGCAGGTTTCAAGTTATATACGACGATAATATTCCTGTTGAGAAGTTCCGCTTCTGTATAAAAGGGAACAAGACCTGATACGATCTGTCGTTCTTCTCCATTTCCCATATCCAGTTGTTCAATATAGAGTCTATCGGCTTCTGGATGTCGCTCTATCGCTGTTATCTTCGCAACACGTAAATCTACCGTCTCGTTAAATTTCTTTTCCATAGTCTCTTCTTTCTGATGTTTTCGTTCTTCCTGAGAACCTGCATAGCGTGTTCTCAATGTTTCGATCTGTCCATCTTCCAGCTTCTCAAAGAGAATCACTGGAGCATGCAAAGTCTGTAACCCCTCATATCGTTGAAGATCATCCCATGTCCCATGCTCAAGATCAAGGAATGCAAGTACCTTTCGTGAAGTGGAGGGCATATAGGGAGCTGTGAGGATTGCCAGATCACGTATAAGATATGCAAGCTGCATCAGTAAACTTGCAGCTGCTTCCGGATCACTCTTTCGTGTAGCCCATGGTTCACCTGCCTGGAAAGATCTGTTCCCGAATGTAGATAGTGCGAAGATCTCATGAAAGGCCTCTTTAAGTTGTGCATGCTCTAGATGTTCAGTGATGCCTGCTTCACGTTTCCTTATCTCTTCCCTCATGGTTTCATTGATCGTTCCGATAGGGATCTCTCCATCATAGAAGCGAAGTATGAACGAAAGGGTCCTGTTGACTAGATTCGCGAAGTTCCCAATCAACTCTCCATTGACTTTCTCCTGAAAATCCTTCCATTTGAACATCGTATCTGCTTTCTCAGGTCTATTGTAGAAGATATAGAATCTCCAGACATCTGCCGGGATCCCGGTATCTTTCACATCATTGCCGAATATTCCAAGTCCTTTGCTCTTAGAGAACTTACCACCCTCATAGTTGAGATACTCACTTGAGGACATATGATGCAGCAGAGTCCATTTGTCGTCGGTAGCGAGGAGTGTCGCAGGAAAGATCACCGTATGGAATGGGATATTATCCTTACCGATGAACTGAAAGAGTTCCACTTCATCAGGGCTCTTCCACCAATACTCCCAGTCATCGGTATGGTTTGCGGTCATTGAGATATATCCTATGGGAGCATCGAACCAGACATAAAAGACTTTATGTTCAAATCCCTCTTTCGGTACTGGGATCCCCCACTTCAAGTCACGAGTAATACATCGTTCTTTCAGGCCGTCTCGTATCCAGCTCTTTGTCATCTGTATGGCATTACGTGCCCAGAAACCTTCTATTGAAGCATTCTTCATCCATGCTTCCAGTTTGGGAAGAATAGCCGGCAGGTTCAAATAGAGGTGTTTGGTCTTTCTCAATTCCGGGGTGTTCCCGCAGACGCCGCAGATAGGTTTGATCAGATCTGTAGGATCAAGCAGCTTCCCGCAGTTCTCACACTGATCCCCGCGAGCATCCTCATATCCACAGTGAGGACAGGTCCCGTGGATATATCGATCAGCAAGGAACCGCTCACAATTGGTGCAGTAGAGCTGTTCGATCTCATCCTCTCTGATATACCCATGGGCATCCACCTGTCTGAAGATCTCTTGTACGATCTCTGTCTGCTTGGGTGTGGACGTCCTTCCAAACTCATCAAATTGAATTTCGAACCATGAATATATCTCAGCATGAATCGCATGGTAATGATCACATAGCTCTTTCGGAGAGACCCCCTCCTGCAGTGCTCGAGTCTCTGTCGCAGTCCCGTACTCATCAGTACCGCATACATAGAGTGTCTCATATCCATTTGCCCTACAGAATCTTGCAAAGACATCCGCCGATAATACCTGTATGAGATTCCCCAAATGCGGGATGTTGTTCACATAGGGAAGTGCTGATGTAACTAATCTTCTTTTTTTCATATCCCACACTATAGACCGCAACAGCTGTGCTATTCAATACTCTTTATGATGCATGTACGTATTCTATGTTCTACTTCAGGTCTTTTGCAGTCTTCGGTATCAGATAGCTTCTCATTAGGGTGCACGACAATTTCGTTAAATTTTTAACCTACGATAAACACAAAAGTAGAACCATAACCCCATACATTACCAACAACCGTTAAAATTACGTACTCCTGTACGGTTTTCTACTATTCTTATTGTATGTTTACAGCATGTGTTGTACCATAGATATGGTTCTATTAAGCACCATATTACAATGTGTGGGAGGTACCAATTCATGGCATTCATAAAAGTGCAGAAAATGGTGAAAAATTCAGACGGCAGTGTTAAATCAGGTAGCGCTTCAATCATGACCACTGAGTACGACAGAACCATCAAGGGTTTCTCGCGTCATCATACCAGAGAAAAGCTCGGAAAAATCGTAACTATTGATGATGAAAGGAAAAGTGGCGTGTTCCTTTCTCCAACCAGAGGGCTTGTTGCCTATGATTCAGTATCAGATTCCTTTGAAAGCGTTGAAAAGGATGACTCCAGAATAAAGAACCTCGTTCTTTTTCCAGAGCCGGAAATTCACACGGTATTCGGTGATGTCTACCTTCTGCTTCAGGTTTGTGAAAAAACAGGCCTTCTGAAGATTCTCAGAGCCGCTTTCCCACAAGATGAAGACTATGAACGGGTTCTTTCTCATCTGTTTCATTCAGTACTCAAGGATGGGTCAAAGATATCCTGTGATGACTTCATCGGAAAATCTTTCGCATCCTATCTCTTCGAGCACATCCCTACCGGATCTCTTGGGAGTGACACGGTCTACTTCTCGATGATGGGAGAAGATGAGAGCAGGCTTGCCTTCTTCAAGGCATTTGTCTCTCATATGAGGAAGAAAGATCCAGAGTTCGGTACAGGGTGTTATGTGGACTCCACTCCATTACCAAACACGATTCGAAATAATCCGTTCAATGCATTGTGTAGCCACGGAATACAGTCTACTTCCATTCAGACGAGACTGGTACTCGTTTTGGATGAAAAAACAGGACTTCCTGTATGGTATTCCATCATTCCCGGTAATGTTCTGGATTTGAGCACCCTTTATACGACAATGGAGGATGTGGCTGAGAGTCTTGATGTCCGTATCAGCAATTTTGTACTTGATGCCGGGTACGCAAGTAAAGAGATGATCCAGTCCTTCTACACGGGTAACGAGGAAGGTAAAAACCTGACTGTCCGTATGCCTGCTAGAAACGGATATCCTTACCAGACACTCTATCACCAGTCCAAGAAACTGATGAACAATGCCAAGTATGAGTTCATTCGTCAGGGACATACGTATTTCGGCAAGCACTTTGAGACCGAGGTCTTCGGTTCCAAGATGCATGCATATGTATATGTGGATAAGGACAATGCGCTGGAAAGAGCCAGGAAATACCGCCTGAACCATGAAGACGAATACCAGAAGATGACTGATAAGGATAAGAATTGGAATG
>CAYYPJ010000159.1:0-6196 GCA_964473495.1 uncultured Spirochaetales bacterium | reverse complement strand
ATAACAATTCTACATATGCCGAAAGTGCCTGATCTTCGACATCTCCTGAAAGGACCTTTTTCGTAAGGAGCTTACCCAACTGAACGCCCTCTTGATCGAAGGAGTTGATGTTCCATATAAAACCTTGAAACATGACTTTGTTCTCAAAATGTGATAAGAGCGCTCCCAATGATCGCGGAGTAAGTCGGTTCCCATAGATCAATGTGGAATATCGCTCACCGGGGAACTGCTTGTTTGGATTCTTGTCATCCTTACCCTTAGCGAATGCGATGATCTGTGCAGCAAGGTTGGCATTCAGTTTTTCCTGACTTGTGCTGCCGGAGATCTCTATATCTTCCTGGTACTGACTGGATGAGAAGCCGATGAACTGCAGGGGTGTCACATCAGTACCCTGATGCAGATGTTGATAGAATGAATGCTGTCCATTGGTTCCCGGTTCCCCAAGGATGGTACATCCCGTCTTGTATGTCAGAGGATCACCGAATCTATTGACCTGTTTACCGTTACTTTCCATATCCAACTGCTGTAGATGAGCGGGGAATCGGGAGAGAGCCTGTGCATAGGGGAGGACCGCGGAAGTCCTGCAGTCGAGTACATTGCGCAGATATATCCCAATCACGGCATCCATGAGCGAAGCATTCTTTCTGATATCTTTTTCCATTGCGGCGTGGTCAGCTTCATGAGCTCCGGCAAGAAGTTCCCTGAAGGTATCTGTTCCATAGGTAAGTGAGAGGACAAGTCCTCCGACTGCACTCGTTGATGAATACCTTCCCCCGATATAGTCATCTATGAAGAAACTCTCAAGGTAGTCAGAGGATGCTGCAAGCGGACTGGTCGTACTCGTGACTGCTACCATATGCTGTGCTGGATCGAGACCCCTGATGCCTTGCTGCCTCATCCGTCTTATGACGAGATCCCTGTTTGTCAGGGTCTCCTGTGTAGTCCCGCTCTTCGATACCAGAATGAAGAGGGTGGTTTCGACATCTATTCTGCGAAGTACTGCGGCTGCATCATCGGGGTCAACATTTGAAATGAATTCAGCATGCATGTACGGCTGCTGCTGCGATGCTTGCTGTACCCCCTGCAGTGCGAGACAGAGAGCCCTAGGTCCTAAATCGGAACCGCCGATACCGATCTGTACAACGGTATCAAATGCTTTTCCTGTAGAACCGACAATAGTCTTATTATGTATTTGAGTAGAGAATGTATCAATCCTCTTCAATTGAGATGCATAGAATCGTTCTTTATCCTCACCATTCTCAATGATGTCTACCCCTAGTCTTCCTCTGGTAAGGTGGTGTAGGACCATGCGGGATTCACTGGTGTTCATGACCTTACCGTTCAGGAGTTCATGATATTTCTCTATAAGCTGCTGTTCATCTGCGAGCTGCTGTAACCTCTCGATATGTATATCATTCACAGGAGATGCGGCATAGTTGAAAGTTAAAGAATCACCTGCATCGATCGAATATGATTTCACACGTTCTTTCGTAAGGACTGTACGCAGTTTAACCGGTGCGAGTTTCTTGAGTTCTTGATATGAGATGGTCTTGTCAAGATCAGTATACGTTACTGTCATATGGTTCTCCTGATTTTAGAAGGATTTAATGGTATATCAAGCATATCGATCTCTTTGAAGTTTCTATAGATGCTCTATGGTGAACAAGAAACCGCTATTGATGAATAACATCACTAGCGTAGTAGATTTTATAGCTTTTGGCTAGAGGATGAGTGTGGGTTCACTGGTATTCCCTGGCTGGTGTTCACATATCGTTCTCTGGTATTCGAGTCTTGAAGCTTACCAGAAGATCTTCTTTCGTCATGCCTTCTCGCAGGATGACAAAGATTGTGTCATCACCGGCGACCGAACCAAGGATCTCAGGTATTGCCAGGATATCCATTGCAAGGGCAACACTGTCGGCGTGACCTTGGCGTGTCTTGATGACCCCTATATTATCGCTGAACTCAATGGAGAGGACTCCTCTACGGACATCCTGGATATAGCTTTTTTCTGATTCGGAGATGAGATCGTTCTCCGGCAGTGCATAATAGTATCCTGACCAGCCGTCAGAGATCTTCCCGACTTTCAACATCTTCAGGTCTCTTGAAAGAGTTGCCTGGGTTACCGTGTACCCCTCTTTCGTCAGAAATTCCAGCAGCATATCCTGGCTGTCGATCCGATGTTTTTTAATTAATTCTTTGATTTCCGATAATCTGTTTTGACGTTCTCGCATACTGTCCTCGTCTCTATTTACTGTATGTTTATACTTATATTTTGTATAAACATACAGTAAGGACTAAGTAAATGCAAGATGAGATCAGGAACTGGCGCAACAATACGTGAACATAACAACCAAAAAGAAAATACATTTGAAGAACCTGTTATCTGCAAATGGTTGTTGTATTAAGTGATACCGTGTGATCTGGGAACATCTATAGCATACAGTGAGGGATGGAGTTCGTTGAGAAAGGATTGACACATACAATCATCCGTGAAGTTAAAACTGAAACACGATAGTATCTGACAAGTATCAGTGATGATCTATCTTGCATTAATAGACAGTTCATTATACTATCTGTGCCATGAAAATGTGTGATATATGTAATCCGTTTGCATCTGCTCCGGTCTATCTTTTTGATTCAGTCGGATCAACCATGGATAAGGCTAAAGATGTCTATCGTAAGGAATCCAGAAACGGTGTAGTGATCGTCACAAGACATCAATATGCCGGTAGAGGACGTATTGCTGCACGGACATGGTTTGATACTCCTGATCAATCACTTATGATGACTCTGGTTCTCGCACGTGATACTATGACATTTCCCTTACAGCAGCTGCCGTTAAGAAGCGGAGTAGCTATCGCCTCATTTTTAGGAGAGGAGTATCATCTAGAGGTTAAGATCAAGTGGCCCAATGATATCTTGGTGCATGGGAAGAAAATCAGTGGTATCCTCTGTGAAAGTTCCGGCAATGCTGTATATGTCGGTATAGGACTCAACTGCTGTCAGAATAGTTTTTCATATGTGGATCATCAACACAGCTCACGAGAACCTACATCTATTGTGATGGAGGGACGAGAAGCAGCAGAACCTCTGGATCTTCTGCAGGGTCTATTGGTATCGCTGTCTGAAACTTTTCGCGACAATCATTGGAAGAGGTATCTTGAGGATCATCTCTATCTGCGAAACTGTCCAGTGGCTTTTCTCCCTGGAGAAGCCTATGAGCGACGTGAGTGTGTATCTGAATCAGATTGGGTCTTTGGCGTAGTAACAGGAGTTGATGATCAGGGCGGGATCATTATTGAACAAAAGGGGTGGAGTCAATCCTGGTATTCAGGAGAGTTGAAGGAATACCCTGCGAAAGAGGAGGGGGGAGATGGGTAACGATATCAAGCGGGAGGATGCATGGGCATTGCTGCAGGAACATGTTCACACAGCAAATCTCATTAAGCATGCTTTGGCCGTCGAAGCTGTCATGCGCTATTTCGCATCACAGCTGCATGAAGATGTGGAGCTATGGGGAGTCGTGGGATTGTGTCATGATATAGACTATGAGGAATATCCTGAAGAGCATTGTATGAAGGCTCGTGACATTCTGGAAGCCGCCGGATGGCCGGAACTTCTTATTCGTGCCATTCAGAGTCATGGATGGGGCATTTGCAGCGATGTAGAACCAGTCTCTACGATGGAGAAGGTGCTTTTTACTATTGATGAGTTAACTGGACTCGTTATTGCCGCGGCATTGGTGAGACCATCAAAGAGCCTTGATGATATGAAAGTGAAATCTGTTAAGAAGAAATGGAAATCAAAAGGATTTTCTGCCGGGGTTGATAGATCGGTCATAGAGCATGGCGCCGAAATGCTTGATATGGAACTCTCCGAGGTTATAGACTGGACAATCAAAGGGATGCGCCCAGTTGCTGACCAGTTAGGTCTTGTTAAGAGTATAGCAACCTAAGCAAGTGATAGAGCGATCTCCATCATCATGGTGAATGCTGTCTCTCGCTCTTTTGAAGTTGTCTCTTGGCTATTGACGATTGAGTCAGAGACAGTCAGGATCGAGAGAGCCTCTACCCTGTGTCGTGCAGCGATCGTATAGAGTCCTGCACTCTCCATTTCTATTGCCAATGAACCATATGCCGCCCATCGTTTCCATGAGATATCTTCACCGTCTATCGTATAAAAGAGGTCATTGGACGTCACAGGCCCCACATGGGGGGTGATCCCCTTTGCCAATGCAGCCTCATAAGCCTTGTGAAGCAGTGAGAAACTTGCTGTAGGGGCATAACTGCCGCCATTGAAGCGATACGTGTTGAGTGAAGAATCGGTACATGCACTCATAGCAAGTATGATGTCATAGAGTTTGAGATCCTTCTGTATCGCACCACAGGATCCCACTCTTATAAGTCGTTTGACTCCATAGAATCTGCACAATTCCTCGACATAGATCGATAATGAAGGGATTCCCATGCCTGTTCCCATCGTCGAGACTCGGATGCCGTTCCAGTATCCGGTATAACCCAACATGTTTCTTACATCATTGAACTGCACAGGATCCTGAAGAAAATTCTCAGCAATGAACTTTGCCCGTAAGGGGTCTCCCGGCAGTAGAACAGTCTCTGCGATATCCCCGGGGTTTGCTCGGTTATGAGGTGTCGCCATACGCTTAAAGCTCCTTATCTTTTCATGTCTCATAGTATATGCCGTGATGAGAGAAAGTCAAATGGCAATGATAAAAAAAGGACCAACTTGATTGTTGGTCCTTTTCTGGGAGTCTGTTGTTATCTGTAGTTGTTCTGGCGAGGTCTTCGCTCAAGAGCAACATTCACTCGTAAGTTTCTACCGTCAAACTCTTTTCCATCAAGTGCGACGATTGCTGCGTCTGCTGCATCATCCTCTTCCATCTCAACGAAACCAAAACCCTTAGGTCGGTTTGTTTCTCTGTCAGTAATAATCCTGACACTGTTGACAGTTCCGTACTGACCAAACACATCAAAAAGCTGGTCTTCGGTTGTAGCGTAATTCATATTACCTACATAAATCTTCTTAGCCATAAGAATCCTTCCCGGTTATACCGGAGTTTAAAATAATATTACTTTATGCTAAAAACAACATGTCAGAACAACGTATTGTCAGTCAGATCCGCTCGAAAGACAAGATATGAAACAGAAACAAGATACAGAATCCGAATGCGTTCGGCGATAAAGCAAATATAAAATAGCACAAGACAATATAATAGTCAATGAATTTATGAGGGAATTATAGAGAAATCAGTTTTTTTAGGATTCTAACGATCTTTCTGGTGATTATTTCCGTGAAATAGTGATCATTATGAGGAATTCTCTATTTTTGTCGAGATCATCTCATCAATCTGTGTGTGGTCAAGTGAAGAATAGTCAAGGGAAGTCTCTCACATCTCTTATACCAAAGGCAGGATTAAAACTACAGTTTGTCAACTCAATGAATCGGGTGATTTCCAGGGCTCTTTCTTATGTGAGATTCTGTTCGAAGAGACGAACAAACTCATCAATATTTATCTCATTGATAGTTGAAAAGTTCCCTTTCTTGTGTGTGATCCTCTTCATGACAAAACGTTCCATGAAATTCATCTTCTCAAAATAGATAGCACCGCCGAATATCCCAATAGTCTTGGCAGCATTGATGACATCTGCTGGAAAGTTCCTATGGAAATAGGCAATTGCCTGATTCTCGTTGGATAAACAACTGCAGAAAAGGCCGAAGTCCTTAGCTCGCAGCTGTGATATATGGTTTTTCGAAAAGTTTACGATTGATTTTTGTACACTGCCTGCATGAATGGAGAATCCAAGAATTAGTGCAGAATAGCTGTCTAATGATGGGATCGATTGATTTTTGATATTGATAAGTGTGCATTTATCTGCAAGTTTCTCGGCAAGTATGTTTGCACATTTAGTGACAGTATCATGCTTTGACGCATATACAATAAGTGTCATATGATTGCCTCCTGTCTCAACGATTATATAGCAAATCTTGGAAATAATATAGTGTGAACTACCACCGAGACAAGCCTTTGTATTGGTATTTTAACAAATGACCAATTATGATTCATGTCTTGCTTCATACCTTCAATTTTACCTATAAACTATTTCTCTTACTTTATGTTCTACTGTTTTAACTATACTGTCTTTGCTTGTTTTGTGAAGATGATCAGTAAATC
>CAYYPJ010000158.1:0-6244 GCA_964473495.1 uncultured Spirochaetales bacterium | reverse complement strand
GATGCTAGAATACTAGTTATCTGAAAACTATTCTGTAAGGTTCTGATGATCCAAACGGTATAAGGCTGTCTTCCAAGGCAATCTTCTTTTTTGGTTTCTCATCAGATGATAAGCTGAAACAGCTTGCTCTTTAGTAAGATTTCTTGAAGAAACAAGCTGTTCAACAATCCAAAGAGTCCCAAATACTTGAATCTGTTCTGATTCTGCAGCTTTACGAAGTGCTTTATCACCAGTTATGAGGCAACAATCTTCCTGCTTTGCAAGAAGTAGAGCAAAACAATCATTTCGACTAGGCTGAGGATACTTAGCCATAATATGCTCTGCTTCCATCATCGTCTCTGAGTGTAATTCTCCTAAACATAATCCTAAAGACAGCAGATCACTGTGCAGCAATTTCAGCTCTTCATAATACAGGATGTCCGGTACAATTAGTTGATAAGGCAATAAGAATAGTTCATTGAGAATCTCTCCTTCAAGCATATCAATAAAGATATTTGCATCACTGACAATGAAGGCCATCAGAAGTTATCCATCAATCTTTCACGGTGAAACACAACAAGAGGGGTATTAAGCAGTTCTGCAGCCTTTGACTCTCCTATGATCCCTTCCCCCAACGCACGCAGGACCAACCGTTTGAACTGAGTTGTTTTTTCGGGGGCAACAGCCGCACCAGGTTCCTGTTTTCTCCACCCACGTTTTCCGAATTCTATGAACATACTCTTACAGGCATGAGAAGACAGGATTTGCAGATCTCGTGCTCGAAACAGGCAAGCCTGCATACTGATACCGAATTCTTGCTTGATCAGATAGAGTTCACCTACTTCCAATTTCCGTCTCGATTGTCCAAGATACTGTTTCATCTTCTCAGCAGGTACTAATAACGCCCCTGCAAAACGGTGGCAGACCTTCTCTTCATCCATGTTTTCAGAGATCCTATCACCGAGCAGCAAATGTCCGAGTTCATGAGCAAGGGTAAACCTTTGTCGTGCCCCGTCAACATATCCCTTACAGACCAGTATCGGCTGTTGATCGAGGTTAGCCTGAAGCCCATCGAAATCATCGATTTCGTCATCGCCAATAGTTATTACCAGAATCCCCTGATTCTCCAGAACATCAATAAGATCTGCGATAGGGCCATTCCCTAATTGCCAGTACTCCCGTACTCTTTCAGCAGCCTCTTCAGCCTGCACCATTGTATCTATCTGAGAAGATAGTGTGGGTATATCAATAAATGTGGGGATTGGGAAGTTCGGCCAGATATTCTTCAACTCAAACCAACTCTCAACGTTGTCCAATACTGCTGATTTGATCTTGTTCAAGACTTTTTGAGAAGTACGTGACCGCTTACGATAATTGAATTCAGGGATTCGCACTTGTTCCTGCTTAAAGAAATAACTGCTTGAAACATCTAAGGCCTTAGCCAGGTTGATCAGGATCCCTGAAGAGGGCATACTTTCCCCATGTTCGTACTTCTTTATCATATTAGCACTGACTCCAGACTGTTCTGCCAGTTTCTTCATAGATAAACCCAATGCAGCGCGTGCGCGTTTCAAGCGTTCTCCAAACATGTAGATTCCTCCTGCCGGTTTATATTTTGCTATATTTTATCACTTATGTAAACCTTGCTATGCAGGGGAGACAGATTTTCTCCGGGATCAATATTCACGTTCACCATTCAACAAACTATACTGTAACTGTACTGGGTAACTATGTTCATCCCATGCTGTACGATCTTTCATTATACCGCAAGTCGCGCTATCTGACTCTGTTGCAGATTCTATCCAATGGAAGGATGGTGTATAAAAGCAAGGAATATAGCTATTTCAGTACTGAGCGGTCTGTTGGTCGTAACAGTCACACCAAATACGTACCCTGCATTCTGACTAGAAATACCCGGAGACTGTTCTCATCCTTGAATAAGAAGGAGAATTCTCTCTTTTCTTGCATTTTACTCATTGATAACATACAATTTATGGAGAGCTCAAGTGAAGGATGGGATTATGATAGATATTGCATATCAAAAGCAGATGAAACAGGTAAAACGAGGCGTTTTTCTCACGGTAGAGTATGCTGAAGAACTGAATACTATGACAATAGGCTGGTTCCAATTAGGCTATTTCTGGAGTAGGGAAGTCATGACCGTAGGAGTTAGGCAATCACGGTATACGCATGATATCATAGGGAAAGCCGACTACTACTCTGTGACAATCCCTCAACCGCATCAGTTTGCCGATGAATTGCTTATATGCGGATCGAAATCAGGAAGAGATATTGATAAGTTCAAAGTATGTAATCTCCCGGTATCCTATCACGGTGATGAGAAGATCCCCTACATAGCTATTCCGGGTGAACATCTCTTTGGGAAGATCGTCTATAAGACTACCATGGAAGAGCATGAGATAGGTCAAAGTCTTGATAGACACTATCCAAAGAAGGATTTCCATACACTGTATATCTCTGAGATCATCGATCGACTCATCATCTCCTAGCATCTGTATCTATAGGTTTTACTCTGCCGCACGTTTTGTGAAGATATATATGTAATCGATTACATTTTTACTTCACTTACGAGCAGACCTATGATATGAATAGTATAAGAGAAACAAGGACTAAGCAGAAGAGGAATATGTAATGAGTATAGTTATTGGTATAGACATTGGGACTCAAGGTACAAAAGGTCTGGCAATCGATATCCATTCCGGGATAGTGGCCAGTGCTGATACATCCTATGCACCGGAGACCCCGAAACCACTTTGGGCACAGCAATGGCCGGAGGTATGGTTCGGGGCAGTGCAAAAGGTCATTCGCTCCCTTACCGCACAACTTGGGAATCGGGCAGGTGAGATTGCAGCGATCACGATAAGCAGCCTCTATGGAGGAGCAGGGATCCCTGTAGACAAAAAAGGAGATACCCTCTATCCCTGTCTGATCTGGATGGACAGAAGAGCTGAGGAACAGGTCTCATGGGTAAAAGAACATATAGACATTAATCATCTCTTCGCTGTCACAGGAAACTATATTGATTCCTACTATGGATTCACCAAGATTCTCTGGATAAAAGATCATGAACCTGAGATATGGAAGAAGATTGATAAGTTCATTCCTCCAAACAACTGGATCACTATGAAGTTGACCGGAGAACTTGCCGTCGATCACTCCTCGGCCGGGAATCTGGGAGGGGTATACGACATACAGCGGCGATGCTGGTCTGAAGAGATGCTCAATGCCCTAGGTATACCGGTACATATGATGCCTGAGCGTCTAGTACGATCTCAGGATATCGTTGGCGAGATGCTGCCTGAAGTTGCGGCAGGACTAGGATTGCCTTCCGGAGTGAAGATGGTTGCAGGCGGGGTGGATGCTGCAATGGCGACACTTGCTGCAGGTGCTCTTGAACCTGGTATTCAGGTAGCGATGATGGGAACCTCCATGTGCTGGGGGTTTATCACAAAAGAACCGCCATCATCCCCCGGGTTGATCTCGATGCCTCATGTCCTTGACGGGGAAAGACTGACCTATCAGTTCGGTGGTGCTGCAACATCAGGAGCTATCGTAAGCTGGTTTGACCGGGAACTTACCGGATTCGATGATGTGTCGAATATCAAAGAGCTTGATGCACTTGCAGCAAAGATCCCTGCAGGATCAGAGAATCTTATTCTACTTCCGTATTTCATGGGTGAACGTTCTCCTATCTGGGATGCACAGGCAAAAGGTGCTTATATAGGATTGAGTCTGATACATACAAAAGCTCATATGTATCGTGCAGCACTTGAAGGAGTAGGGTACGCTCTACGACACAATATGGATCAGATAGATCGTGAGCAGTATGGATTGAACAATGAGTTGATTGTAGTGGGGGGAACAGCGAAGAGTGATATCTGGCTGCAGATCCTCTCTGATATTACCGGTTATCGGATCAAGAGCATCAAAGAGCAGGTGGAGGCACCACTTGGAGATGCACTACTGGCCGCCCTTGCCATCGGAGAAGTTGATGATCCTTCGATCCTCTACTCATGGGTGACCTATGAGCACCGAACAGAACCAGATGCCCAGCAGAAGAAGATATATGATACCTATTTTGCACTCTATAAAGAAGCATATCCTGCATTGAAGAACATCATGCATAAGATGGCCTAAAGACAGAGCAGACTCTCTGTTCACATGCTATTTGGTGATGGAGAGTTTGCTTCCTTCTCACAGAAAACAATAAAGAAAGCTAGAAATGGTTGAATAGAAACTATAATTTCATTACAGTATTCAGGTAAGTTAGTTTCATGAATTAACAATGAATACAAATGAGTGAGGACAATACAGATGAAATCTGAAGCAACTGAGGGGCTCTGTCTCTATAATGCTGATATCTACACAGGATATACCCATATACCACACGGCTTTATCCTTATTAAAGACGGGGTAGTGGAAAATGTGTATTCATATCAGCGATTGCAGGCGTATGAGGATCATCATACCTATCGGATGATCGATGTGGGGGGGAAGATCATCTGTCCCGGTTTCATTGATACCCATATTCATGGACTTCGCGGTTTCGGGGTGGAAGATGGTACCCCTGAAGGAGTGGCAGGGATGGCTAGCGTCCTTCCCTCGTATGGAGTGACTGCCTTTACGCCAACAATAGCCCCTATGAGTCAGGACGATACCATAAAGGCTATCAGAGCAGTGGTCGAGGCTCCAAGAGTCACAAGGAGTGCACAGATCTTGGGAATCCATATGGAGGGACCCTTTATCTCAAAGGAGAAGAGGGGAATTCAGCGGGAAGCCTTCATTCGAGATGTCGATATCGAATTATTGAAGGAGTATTGGAAAGTTTCAGAGGGGGAGATCATCGCTATGACTGTTGCCCCGGAATTAAAAGGAATGCGTGAATTGGTACTGGAGGCCGAACGATTAGGCATCACATTACTTGCCGGTCATTCGAATGCAACTTACGAACAGATGGTCGAGGGAATAGAAGCAGGGATCCTCCATGCAACCCACTTCTTCAATGCGATGAGGTCTATGCATCATCGTGATCCAGGTGTTGTCGGGGCCATCCTGATCCATCCTGAGATCTCATGTGAGTTGATTGCCGATGGAATTCACGTTCACCCGGCACTTGTCCGATTTCTCGTCAAAGAGAAATCAGCCGGTAAGATCGTTTTGATCACCGACTCGCTTAAACCCACCGGGCTGCCTAAAGGAATCTATATCGTGAAGGGAGACCGTGTAACCGAAGAAGGGGGAGTCTTCTGCAGAATTGAGGATGGAACGATCGCAGGATCAGGTCTTACTTTAGACAGAGGAGTTGCACATATGGTAGAGTACGGTACCGAAATATTAGATGCAATCACGATGGCAACACTTAATCCTGCTCGAGTATACCACCTTGAAGAACAGTTAGGGACTCTGCTGCCTGGACGAAGGGCTGATCTTGTTGTCTGTGATGAGAGATTCCATGTTGATTGTACCATGATAGGAGGAGCCATAGCCTATGCAGAGGATTCGGCTCAATGGAACATATGATCACCGCTAGTCATCATTATCAGAAAGAAGCCAATAGAAATCTTATCATGAATGTGCTGCGAAGAGGCGAGCGTGTCAGTCGGGCAGATCTTGCCAGGATCACTGGACTTAAGCGTTCAACGATCACCCATATGGTACAAGAACTCTTAGCTCATCGTTTAGTCATAGAGGGCGAAGTAGGCTCTGCATCGCCTCAGGGAGGAAGAAAACCCATAGCCCTGCAGCTGAACGATCATTTCGGCTACATCATCGGGATCGATATGGATCGATACACCTGCAATACTGTCCTCCTCGATATACAGGGGAATGTGGTGGAAGAGTATCAGGAGATGATTCCAACTTCCGGTAGTGATGCAGCGGAATATATACCGGTAGTGATCAAGAGCGTCTATCGACACTTCTCATCGACTTCTCGTGATCACCTCAGAAAGATCATCGCTATTGGATTAGGGATCTCCGGAACCGTAGATCCAAGAGAAGGTATTATCATGGAGTCACGTCTGCATAATCTCTACCAAAGGTCTATCAAAGAGATCCTTGTGGATATACCTGTTCCAGTCCTTATTGAGAATGATGCAAACTGCAGTGCCTGGGCAGAGATCGTATTGGCTTCAGATGAGAAACATATAGAAAATGGGATATACCTTCTTCCTCGAATCTCGCATGATAGACGGGGGATTGCAAATCGTGTAGAGATAGGCGGGGCTGTTATAGTCAATGGAAC
>CAYYPJ010000157.1:0-6325 GCA_964473495.1 uncultured Spirochaetales bacterium | reverse complement strand
TTCTCATGGATCATCTTTCCGGCATCCTCTTCAAGATGCACATCATGGATACGAATCTTACGCCGCTTCCCACCAGTCTCGAACTCAAACCAGCCGTCACGTCCGACAGGTTCCTGAAACTGGGTGATCTGATAGTTCTTCGCCATGTCTGGATAAAAGTAGTTCTTTCGTTCAAAGAACGTCCGCTTAGACAATGTGCAGTTAAGGGTCTTTCCTACCAAGTAAGCGAATTTCAATGCTTCTCTGTTGACTGAAGGCAATACCCCGGGATACCCGAGGCATACTGGACAGACGTGAGTATTCGGCGGGGCGCCATAGGAGAAGGTGCAGTCACAGAAGACTTTTGTTTTGGTGAGAAGGTGTATATGAACTTCAAGACCCACAAAGGTATCAAACAATGCCATTATATGCACTCCTCTCCACTAGCTGCAGCCTGTCAGGTGCCTCTTCCGGTCTATACCATGCCGCATATTCACGAGCAGCATCAAACAGTCGGTGTTCTGCAAAATCAGGAGCCAGCAGTTGTATCCCCACAGGAAGCCCATGAGACACACTGGTGGGTACACTTAAAGCCGGGATTCCTGCCAGATTGGCGGTTATGGTGTATCGATCGGCAAGTTTCTGCTGAAAAGGTGTCAATGCATCAGTTCCGAACGGATAAGCCTGCGTCGGGAAGACCGGCATCAGAAGCAGATTCACCCGGTCGAAGAGCTGTGCTATGTCGTTTCGAATCTTTGTTCGTATCTTCTGAGCCCGTACATAGTACTGGTCCTGAAACCCTGAACGAAGGACATAGGTCCCAAGGAGGATTCGAAGCTTCACTTCAGCTCCGAAGCCTTCTTCACGTGTCTTGCGTGTCATGGATTCTACATCTGTCCCCGAGAGACTTCGATGTCCATATCGGATTCCGGTATATCGTGCAAGATTGGCACTTGCCTCGGCAGCTGCAATCGTATAGTAGGCTGGAACAGCATATTTCAGTGAGTCAATTGATACTTCGACCACTGACCATCCAAGATCTCTGTACTGTTCTATCGCTCGCAGATATCCGTCTCGCACTGCATCATCAAGGCCTTCAGTACCTGATAAAATACCGATAGTCTTCCCGGCTGATACCCCATGAGGGCTGAGGACAGGTAAAGTACGAGAAGTCTGATCCTTCGGGTCGATACCGCTCATGGTATCAAAGACTACTTCAGCCATATCGATAGAATCAGCAATGACACCGATTGTCTCCAATGATGAGGCATATGCTGTAAGACCGTATCGGGAAACAGCCCCATATGTCGGCTTCAAGCCATAGACCCCGCAGAAGTTTGCCGGCTGCCGTACAGATCCCCCAGTATCACTCCCTAAGGCGAAAGGGACCATCCCGGAAGCGACTGCCGCTGCGGATCCACCGCTTGATCCGCCGGGCACATGATCTTTATCCCACGGGTTCCTGGTAATCTGCAATGCAGAATTTGTCGTATCAGACCCCATGCCGAACTCATCAAGGTTGGTCTTCCCTACTGGAAGAGCCCCTTCATCGAGAAGTCTCTGTACTGCTGTCGCAGTATAGGGTGAGACAAAATCCTTCAGGATCACTGACCCGCAGGTCAGGGAGAAGCCCCTGACAGCTATATTATCTTTGACTGCAAAGGGAATTCCTTCAAGTCCTCGTTCACGATGCTCTGCAGAAGACGGTAGTGCTGCACCTTTTTCCGGAGAGAGTTCCAGGAACGCTCCTACGGAAGCATCTTTTTCCGCTACGTCTGCACGATATGAGGAAATAGACTCCTGTGAGGATGTGATATGTTTCCATGCATCTAAATAGGCATTCTTAACCATTTTTTTCATTCCTTACAGCACATGAGGAATGATGAAATACTGCCCGTCATGCTCGGGACCATTCTCAAGAAGGTCATGACCGATACCTTCTTCATTGTCATCATCGTGTCTTTGATCAACACGAACTGACTGCTGCATGGTAAATGCATGCGTAGTCGGTTCTAATCCATCCACATCAACCTCTTCCATCAGGGAAAAGTAGTCTAACATCGAAGTCACCGCTGATGATAATGAGGCTATTTCCTCATCATGTAATTCCAGCATGGCTAAAGATGCGGTCATCTCTAATTCTTTTCTATTCATAATAACCACTTTAGTATATTTTGTGCATAAATATACTAGAATTGCGTAATAAGGTATAGAGGAACAGATACGCTTCATATGATTCTACTAATGATCTTTGCTGAATACAAAGCGACTCCAGGAATAGTTTCTACCCAGAGCATCATCATCAGTAAATACTTCTTTACCATAAAACCCCTGTTGCTCAAAAATCTTCTTCCATCGTGTTGTTGATAGGCGAAGATAGAACCTGTGCCGTTCATCAAAGGTCATCGTCTCTTCACCTTCCGATTCATCCAGATTAGAAGGCTGCCGTACCGAAAGCCAGAAGACCCCGTGAGGTGAAAGCACTCGCAGGATCTCCCTGCACATCGTCTCTACGCCCTCTTTTCTCAGATGCATGAGGAAGGCAATCGAGACCACTGCATCAAACGATTCATCAGGGTACGGAAGCACCCCGGGAAAGACTCCTTTCACTAACCGACCGGCTAATTCCGGATGCAGGTGTAGAGCCTCATCCAGCATAGCTTGAGATCCATCTATACCATATACATCATACTCTTTAGATCGCAGGAATGCCGCATCACGACCGCTTCCACAGCCTAGATCTAAGATCTTTCCTCTACTCCGTACCCATAGCGGCAATCCCCCAAGAAATACTTGACTATCGACCTTCTCATACTGTTCTGACACACCTTCTGAATTGTTATCGTAATACGCTAACGTGTCAGCCACTACTCTTTCAACCATACCCGAATACCTCTCAGCCCTGCAGATGAGAAAATCTTTTTGCTAGTATTATAGAGAAACTCATCATACCCATCTTGTCAGTAAGCATAAACGTGCAAGATCCCCCTATTTCCTCTAGAACACCCCAAAACAGGACAAGGAGATTTGCCGAAAACCGATAAGGGAGCATTCGAGAGATTTTCCTGATAATAGATAGATATGCTCCTAGTCTATGCAGCATATATATAGTACCATAATATCGAGGAGAATTTAATGAATAAAACCTTTTGTCTTGTAACAGGAATCTCACCTGATAAAATTCAAAAAGGACTTGCAAGTGCTGAAGGACATATACTGAAAGATGCACCTGATTTAGCTGTTTATATGCAGTTCATGCGTACATCCATGCTTCAAGAACGAATCAGTGATATAACTGAAATATTCTGGAAGAATCCTATCACGATGGAAGAGACATTGAACGACATTCCCTCAGATATATTGACGAGACGGGGAAAAGTCGTGATCATACAATCATTCCTCAAGGATCATGTCTTCGCCATTATGCGCGGTATAAAGAGTGTCAGTTCCAGACCTCAGGATATTATCTTTGCTATGCTGACAGAAACAGCAGCGACATGGACGCTTGAAGAGTACCTAAAACACCTAAAAGCGGAACACAGCTATATGAAGACACATCCCCCGGAACATGATGCTGATATGCGCAGGATGTAAAAGTCATGGGAATGAGATAGTGTACCATCTGAGAGCCTTTACGGGTATATGACGATATTGTCACCTTTTCTTGTGAATTACCCCTAAACAGATAATTATCTGTTTGTATAGTATATAGGGAGGAGATCGATCATGTATAAGTCAATACAGCGGTTAAAACTGTCGAAGAGCGATAGGATACTTGTATTTCATGCCCCAAAAACTTTCTCTGAATTTGAACAGTATTTTACCACAGGTATAGATCGTGAGATCAAAGGGAGGGCCTACCCATCTGTCTTCTACTTCACGAAGAATTTAGAGATTGCCGAGACTGAGATATCCAAGATTCTTCGAGCTACTGCGTTTGATGCTCTTTTCTGGTTTTGTTACCCTAAACAGAAGAAGCAAAGTAAAGAACTCCCTATCACACGGGAAGATGTACGAAAGTTTTTTGCTTCGCATAGACTTGAACCAGTCTCACAACGGACGATCAATGAGAATTGGACTGCATTACGTATACGCCCACAGGAACTGGTAACACATAGGAGGTCTGCAACATGAAAAAGATAGCTATCTTTGCGTTCAGTGGTGATATGATGTGTTTTGCTCATGCTTTGTTCAATACGCTTGATCTTCATACTAAAGGGTTTGACGTTATGTTGATCATTGAAGGAAGTGCCACAGGACTTCTTGAGGATATCGACACAGGCGCAAGTCCCTTTACCTCCGAGTTCCATAAATGTATGAAACACGGTCTTATTGCAGGGGTCTGTGCCGCCTGCTCATCAAGCACGGGCACCCAGGATGCTGCAAAACGGCTCAAGCTTACCCTGCTTGGGGACATGGGGGGACATCCGAGCATGGAAGAGTATATTGAATCCGGTTATGAGATTATAACGCTGTAACAGGGATGATACCGAAAGACATCAGTATAGATCTTAAGTCAGTTAGCATATCTCTTGCTTGTACCCTTGTGTACTGAGTATTTTTTACAAGGTACTGTATGATACAGATCATATAAGCATATGGCTAAGTCAACAAAACCACCCCCAAAGGAGATGGTTTGTCTTAGAGGCCTCTAAAAGAAGCCGAATTCTTTCTGTTGAGATTCTTCGAGCCGCTCGTTCTCTTCCTGATATCGTACATACTATCTGATTTTTTCTGGCTATTCGTCGTTTAGTGTGGGTACCCTGTTATCCTAATATCACGTAAGACAGATCAAGATCAGCACTTTGAAGATAGATCATGTCTCTAAAATGGTTCATATTCCTAAAGCCCCTAGCTCTTCTCTTTACTAAAGAAATAACAGAATTAGTGCCTTCAAGCATTGCATTGGTTGTTCTGTATGTGAAGTAATTTATGATTTCTTCCATATTTCGTCTCAACGACTTAGCGACTTTCCTCATCTCTTCAAGTCTAGAAAGTAGCATCCATCTTGTTAGTTTCATCAGACGAACCCTTGCTTCATCTTTTGTAAGCCATTCAGCATAGATATCCTGCAATTCAAGTCTCATTCTATAGGCTCGTCCTGTCCCAAGTTTTTGCTTACTTAGTCTATTGAAGGTCTCTTCCTGTCGTTTTGTGAGATTCTCTGGGTTCTTCAGCCATATATATTTGGTTTTTTTCTCAATTTTCCCTTCCATGGCTTCTCTTTTTCTAACTTTATCTACTCCGTCATTGACCATCTTCACTACATGGAATTTGTCCACAACAACGGTGGAATTGGTGAATTCCTTTTTCATGGCATTCCTGAAACCATGGGTCATATCAGAGGTAACAACAAGAACCTCCTCTTTTATGCCTCCTTTTTCCACGAATTTCTTACTAAACTCATCAACAGTATCATTTCCCTTGCCGGGAGTTACAAATAGCACTCGAGATTTTTTTGATTCTTTATCCTTTGTCATGAATACGGTTATATAATTGTGACCTCGATGGCTGTACTCATCGACACCTATGCGTGATATATCCTTGAACTCCAGTTTTTCATAGGCATCACGTACATACAACTCTATAACACGCCAGATTCTTGTATCAGTTTCACCAATCTCTCTTGCTATGGTTTTTATAGCCATATGCCTTGCAAGCTCTAGAATGAGCCCATCCATTAGAAGAGTAAAACCACTTCTGGATCTAGCCCATGGGACTTTGACTGCTTTAATTCCATGTTTGCTACATTTGATTCGTGGTGTTTTCGCATGAATGAAACATTTGTACTGGAAAAAATTGAGATGTCTCCATGTACGCTCGCTTAAAGAATCATAACAACTGCATTCAGTCTCCTCACAATCAGCTTCAGGACAGGGGAACCTTGAACCATCAGCCCAACCAATATAAATGTGCATTTCTAGCTTGTCTGTCTCTGAATTAGGTACCATTTCTGATTTCAATACTTTCCAGGGTTTCTGTAAACCCAATGCTTTTGTAAATAACGATTCATTTGCCATGTGTAATTCTCCTAATATATTGAGTATAATATACTAAGGGTTCTGCACGGTAAAGTACGTTCATTATTTCTTTTACCCACACTAAATGACGAATGGCCTTTCTTTTCCTGTCAATTCTCTTTTCATGCGTTTGTCGTAGATCCTTATGGACATCGATCCCAATATGAATTACAGTATACATAGTGACCTCCATTTGCATGCGGTAGCCGCATACAATTATTTTTGATATTCCCAGTATGCACGGTGAATCCACGATTTGCAAACTGGGAGGTCACTTCATATTGTCTTAGAGAGAAGCCCTCCAATGAATACGGTAAGCCCGGAAA
>CAYYPJ010000156.1:0-6391 GCA_964473495.1 uncultured Spirochaetales bacterium | reverse complement strand
CAGGAATTGTCTAGCATATGCCGATAACGATTCGACATAACGTCGTTGACCTTCTGCGAATATGGTATCAAAGGCCAGCGAAGATTTACCTGAACCGCTTATACCTGATATTACGATGAATTTCCCACGTTCCAATACCAGGTCTATATGTTGGAGGTTGTGTTCATTGGCTCCCTTAATTATGATGTTTTTCATTGATGATCGCCCTTAACTCCTGAAAGAAAGCTTCCTTTGCCGTTTCCGGCTTCACATGCCGTATGATGGTCCCCTCCTTGAAAATGACAATATCATTCCCAAGACCGGTGATCCCGATGTCGGCACGAGCAGCCTCTCCTGGACCGTTTACCGCACACCCCATAACAGCAATTGTCACCTCTTCATGTATATGCTGAAGTTCCGATCCTATCTCATTCATGAATCTATGTGTATTGAATCCCGCCCTGCCGCATTTTGGGCATGAGATAATGTGAACTCCTTTATGATATCTGCCGACAGCCATCAGCAGCTCTTTTGCAGCTATCACTTCATTCCTAATATCGCCAGTGATTGATATCCTTATCGTATCACCAACTCCTTCATGTAACAATCTGCCTAATGCATAAGCACTCTTCGTGATTGAAGGAATCAGGGGACCAGCTTCAGTCACACCCAAGTGAAGAGGATAATCATAGTATTCAGTGAATGCTTTGTTCACTTCATAGCAGGTCTCAACGTCAGAATCTTTTAATGATATGACGATCTGAGAGAAATCTTTTCTCTCGAACACGTCTATATACTGTTTGATGATTGTCATCATACTTGCCGCATGATCATCAATGCTTCTATACTGTCGGGGAAGAGACCCACCGTTGATGCCTATGCGGATTGCAGTCTTATGGTCTTTAGCAGCCTGTATGATCTCATGGACCTTCCATTTTGCCCCAATGTTGCCTGGATTGATGCGGATCTTTGCTGCACCCCGCTCGATCGCTGCGATAGCAAGTAAATAGTCAAAATGAATATCTGCTATTACCGGTATCGGACTTGCTGTACAGATTTCTTGTAAGGGAAGTAATGATGAACGATCCAATACAGAGAAACGTATTAGATCACATCCTATACCAACCAAATCATCAATCGTCTTCAGCACTGATCCCGGCTGTTCGATGGGTCTGTCCCACATGGTCTGAATAGCTACAGGGTTCTCTCCGCCTATTGCCAACGAACCGATCTTTACTTCTCGTGTCACATGTCTTTTCATAGTGGACAACTATACCACAAATAGAAAGAAGGTTGTATCCCATCAAGTAAGTACAACCCTCCTTTTTCTAAGTGATCTTTATCTTTAAGATAATGTGAGCATGAGAAAGACCATGACAAATAGTGCAACAGTCTCAACGATACCAATTACCATAAAGTAGTTAGCTGTTCCCTTCCCGGTCGATACAAGAGCATCTGCAGCACTTGCTGCGACGCGTCCCTGCATATATGCAGAGGCCCCTATAGCGATACCGCCAAATATCCCGTCACTTAAAAGGATCATATCACTAATACCATTCGAAGCAGCTGCAGATATAAAATTCATCAGCAGCAATCCATAGATGGTCTGTGACAGCGGAGCACCGGCAAAAGCGACTAGCAGGAAAGGAGCTGGCTTGTTATTAGCAAAGCATTTCTTCCAACCTCCAATAGCAGCCTGGGCAGCAACTCCGGTACCCATAGCCGAACCGATCGCTGCAAAACATAGTGCAGCAGCGGGACCTAACAATCCAATATTCATAAATTACTCCTTACCTAGTAGTTTCGAATCAGCTTCTAAAGAAGAATCAAAGTGTTCCTTAAAAGGTTCATATTTAATACCGGTCCATTCCAATCCAAGCTGACCGGAAAATTCCAACACATTCAATCTCACGCCATGGACGACCACTGATAGTATACCCATTATGAGATTGAACCCATGCCCTATCAGTAAGATCAAGATCGCTACAGGAAAGAGCAGGCCTCCCAGAAAATTCTCAGCCATACCGTTAAAACTCGATGCGATAGCGACAGTGGCCATACCCACAGCAAATAGCCTGATATATGAAATAATATTCGAGAAGCCGCTGATAACATTCAAGAAGGTGGTAAATAACCCTCCCAAACCCAACAACACTCCTTTGATAAAACTTCTCCCTGCCGTTTGTCTATTGAACAGGATAAACATGATAAAACCTGTACCGATAAGATATACTGTCCAACTAGGTGCAGGTATGTTCACCACAAACTGCAATACCAAATAGTAAAGTCCTATCAAGAGAAACAACCATCCAAGCTGTGCTATAGCCTTGATTCTCGGCAGTTCCCTCAAGAAGTTCACGATGCAGGCAATCCCTAACTGCAATATTCCAAGAACGAAACAGATATGCATCACTGTATATTGGACCTCTTTTGCCGTCACACTAGCAAACATATCAGGGAACGAGGAGATCTCCGGGATGGTGATATTCTTTAAGAATGTCACATGCTCTATGATATATTCACTTCCAAACCAGGTTCCTGTGATTGCTCCCCAGACAATAGTGACCCCACTCAGGACATACAGGAGCTTTATCGAATCTGTTGCGTGCTTGTTAGCTATATGTAACCCTATGGCTACGAGAAGGAAGATCATCCCATATCCGGCATCTCCAATAATCATGGCAAAGAATATAGAGAAGAAAACCAGGAAGAACATACTTACATCATACTCACGATAGCCTGGTACAGTTCCCATCATGTCAAATAACGGCTGTATTATACGTACCAATCTATTATTCTTTAACTTCGTAGGGACTTGGTCTTCTTCTGAGATATCATCGACTATGAGCCCCCATGATGCATCATGTGAAGCTGATCGAATCTTATATACATTATCCTCAGGGATAAAACCTGTGATCCATGCGATATCGCCATTCTGCTCCATACCATAATGAACAGTCTCGAAGAGAAGATCCTCATCGATAAGCTCTATGACTTCTTGATAGGATTTGAGATATCGCGCCTCATCTCTGAGTGTCTGCCTGATAATATCCAGTCGTTTCTCAGCGAACATGATGTATGCTTGCATCTCAGAAATACTCTTTTCCGGTAACTGGAAAAGGGCAATACCCGGATTGTCCTGAGGAGTCTCACCGATAACAGCGATGGTACTCTTCTTTTTACCTCGTTCAAGTACAATATAGGTGATCTCTTCTTGTATACTCGCTAACGTAGTCATATCTATCTGGTAAAAATGTAGTGATATCCCTTCCCTCCGGAGTTCATGAATCTTTACTGGTGAGAAGTCACCCCAACTTTCTATCCGCCGGATCTCATCCTTATATACCGAGATCTCCTGACTAAGTCTCTTCTCGTCATCTATTTTCTCAAGGATCTTCTTACGTTTTCTCAAGACCTCATCAACTCGAATCTGTTCTTCTACACGGGGTTTTACATTCTTTACCACTTCATTATATGTCTCTTCTATCCGAAGACATATTTTTTCCACATCCTCACGTTGAGCACGCAATTCATCGATACGTTGAGACTTCACACTTTTCGTATTGATGTGCATCACCCCAAGACCACGCAATTTACGAAGGGAGGTTGTCTTCTCTATATCTCGCATGAAGATCGTGATCTTCTTCATTGGTACAATCATATCATGATACCTTCATCAGTTTTTTCTTTGCTATCTTCCCACGAACAACAGCTGCCGTCTGTTGATCTCCCAGAACTATCGATATCCTCTTTATATTATTCTTTGCTTCTGGTATTTTTATCTTATCAAAAAGATTCACCCTTTGTGAAGTTGTACGAAGCTCATCAGTGAGAAGTTCAATCTGCTTCTTGAGTACAACTATGATCGCATCATATTTTGCGATATCTTTCATCGACTCAATCCCTTTATCAACCCATAATGGGTACTCATACAGATTATACGGGATATCTTTGAACGTCAGCTCTACAAATATGGGGATATTCACCCCTGCGACGTTTCCAGTACTACGCAGAATATTCTCAACTACCACCAGGTGTTCAAGCTTTTTTGTAGACTTGAAAGATGAGTTTTCGCCATAAACACCTACCCAACAGAGCAGAGAATCATGCACCTCTTTCTGTTTCTTCCTATATTCCTCAATTTCATGCTCAACTTTTCTTATTACTAGCTGTAACTGCTGTTTTTTCAACAACAACGTAGGTAAATATCGTTGATATCGTTTGAGTTGATCTTTTTGTCTCTTCAGCTCAGTCTTCGTTAACTTCACAGAAGCCATAGCCTGCCCCTCTTTTACTGATCGAGTTCTTTCGTCCAATGTTCCATGACTACTTCCGTCCTTAACCCAGTCTCTTCGGGAGTAAAACAATCAGCTAATATTTCCCACCCTTTATCCAACGCCTTTTCCAGGGGTATATTCACTGAAAGATCCATGAGCTCACGTTCGAATTGACTACCATATTGAAGGAGTTTCTTATCCCAGTCAGACATTTGGAATCCCATGGATTTCTTTTCTAATGACTCTTTATAGGCTGCATACAGTTTGATCATCCCATCCATAAGCGGCCTATGGTCATCACGTGTATTTTTATTAACAAGCTGTTTCAATCGTGAAAGAGATCCAAATGGTTCTATTCTTCCATTCTTCAGATAGTACTGTCCCTCAGTGATATATCCCGTATTATCTGGAACTGGATGGGTGATGTCATCACCAGGCATGGTAGTGACTGCCAGAATCGTTATTGAACCGGAACCCTCGAAATCTACTGCTTTCTCATATCTCGCGGCAAGTGAGCTATACAGGTCTCCAGGATATCCACGATTTGATGGTACCTGATCCATAGTGATGGCTATCTCTTTCAAGGCGTCAGCGAAATTCGTCATGTCGGTCAGAAGTACTAATACCCTTTTCCCTTTCAAAGCAAAGCCTTCAGCTACTGCCAATGACATATCCGGTACAAGCATACACTCTACTGTTGGATCCGATGCAGTATGGACAAAGAAAATGGTTCGACTCATAGCCCCGCCATTCTCAAGAGTCTCCTTGAAGGCAAGGTAGTCATCATACTTCAGACCCATCCCACCAAGAATGATCATGTCTACTTCAGCCTGCATGGCTATACGTGCAAGAACTTCATTGTATGGCTCACCTGAAACCGAAAAGATCGGGAGCTTCTGGGACTCCACAAGTGTATTGAACACATCGATCATTGGTATACCTGTTCGTATCATCCTCGATGCCAGGATTCTCTTAGCTGGATTGACCGATGGGCCGCCGATGGGAATCATATTCTCGGATAGTTCAGGTCCTTTGTCTCGTGGTTTGCCACTACCAGTGAAAATCCTTCCAAGAAGATCCTCAGAGAATGACACCTGCATCGGATGCCCAAGAAATCGTATCTTGTCACCAGTAGATACTCCTCTTCCACCAGAGAACACCTGCAGGGAGACGTTGTCTCCATCAAGTTTGATGACACTTGCCAATGAATCACCATCTCTAGAGCTTACTACAGCAAGGTCCTCATTCTTTACTCCTTCGGCAGCAACTGTGATCACATTTCCTGCGATTGTATCAATCTTTGTATATACTTTGTGCATACTCTCCGCCTTATTTCTCGATAATCTTTTCTACTTCACTATCAATCTTCACCAAGTATTTCTGTAGGATCTCATCGAGGTCTTTCTCCCTCATCTCAAACTGCTTTGACTGCCATACACAACCATTCCAATCGAGTATCTTTTGTCTGATCTTATTGAAGAAGTTTCTAGCAGTATCTTTTTTCTCCAAGTGATATTCAGAACCCAGGATGATGAAGATCTTCTTAAATGTGTATTTCTGTCTTTCTACACCCACAGCCCCATCTATAGGGTCGAATGAGTTTTGCTGAAGATAGACATCATCAAGCACCTCTGATTTCAAGTAGATGATATAATCATCTAAGCTCGTTCCCTCTTCACCGACGACTTTCATCATCTGATTGACTTCATTACCACGATAAATAATCTTTCGTGCATATTCTGTCATCTGAGTGTCAATAACCCCGTTATATTTCGACCAACTTTCAAGCGGGTTGATAGCAGGATACTTTCGAGAATCAGAACGTTCTCGAGATAGTCCATGGAACGCCCCTACAACTTTCAACGTTGCCTGGGTCACCGGCTCCTCAAAGTTACCACCGGCAGGACTCACTGTACCGCCAATCGTCACAGAACCGAGATTCCCGTCGTACAACCGTACCAATCCCGCTCGTTCATAGAAGTTAGCAATGACTGACTCGAGATATGCAGGGAAAGCTTCTTCACCGGGTATCTCTTCCAATCTACCTGACATCTCACGCAATGCCTGTGCCCAACGTGAAGTGGAATCAGCAAGCAAAAGTACGGCAAGCCCCATCTCACGGTAATATTCAGCTA